>NZ_JBFAHW010000005.1:0-186770 GCF_040654355.1 Streptomyces sp. NPDC050704
CTAATCCCCACCGAAGTGGTTCATCGTTCGACTTGCATGTGTTAAGCACGCCGCCAGCGTTCGTCCTGAGCCAGGATCAAACTCTCCGTGAATGTCATCCCGTAATCGGGACAGCATCATGAGAGCGGAACCACCGATCGGAATAAGACCGGTGATTCACAGCGTCCTCGCTGATGTTTTCTTCAAAGGAACCTCATCCCCGACACCATGACGGTGACCGGGAACGGGGTATCAACATATCTGGCGTTGATTTTTGGCACGCTGTTGAGTTCTCAAGGAACGGACACTTCCTTCGTACTCACCCGAGAGACTCTCTCAGGCTTTCCTCCGGGCGTTTCCCTTCGGTCTTGCGTTTCCAACCTTACCAGATTCTCTTTCCGTTCCGTTTCCGGTCGGAATTCGATTCCAGTGGCCAGTTGGAGGGCCTTTGCCTATTCGATTGCCTTGCGGCTTTCTTTCAGCGATTCCGACTTTATCAGAAGTTTTTGGCCGGACTGACCGGCCACTCTTTCCTGAGTTATCGGGAAGGGCTTCTCTGGAATCGCATCCAGGAAGCTGTCAGAAACTAACCGCCGCCACCGAACCTGTCCAGTTCTAGGCAACTGCTTGAATCTACCTCCCCACGCATCCCGTGTCAACGGTTCTTGTGGGGCGAAGAGGAGACTAGCAGCTTGGCCGGTGTGCCTGCACATCAGGCGGCGGTCGGTACGGAGGCGCTGCGCTCGGCCTCCTCGACGTCGCCGGTCTCGCCGGCCCGCGCCGCTCGACCGCCCAGGACATAGACGTACGCGAGGAAGGCCAGCTCGGCGGCTATACCGATGGTGATGCGCGCCCACGTCGGGAGGCCGGACGGGGTGACGAAGCCTTCGATGGCGCCGGAGACGAAGAGGACGAGGGCAAGGCCTATCGCCATGCCGAGGGCGGCTCGGCCCTCCTCGGCGAGGGCCGAGCGGCGGGTGCGGGGGCCCGGGTCGATGACGGTCCAACCGAGGCGTAGCCCCGTACCCGCGGCTACGAAGACGGCGGTCAGTTCCAGGAGGCCGTGCGGGAGGATGAGGCCGAGGAAGGTGTCCAGGCGGCCGGCCGAGGACATCAGGCCGATGCCTACGCCCAGGTTGAGCATGTTCTGGAAGAGGATCCACACGACCGGCAGGCACAGGAAGGCGCCGAGGACCAGGCACATCGCGGCGGCCTGGGCGTTGTTCGTCCACACCTGGGCCGCGAAGGACGCCGCGGGATGGCTCGAGTAGTACGTCTCGTACTGGCCACCGGGGCGGGTGAGGTCCCGCAGCTCGCTGGGGGCGGCGATCGAGGACTGGATCTCGGGATGGGTGCCGATCCACCACCCCAGGAGGACGGCTACGGCGGTGGAGAGGAGCGCGGTGGGGACCCACCAGTGGCGTGAGCGGTAGACCGCGGCCGGGAAGCCGTACGTGAGGAATCGGGTCACATCGCGCCAGGAGGCGCGGCGGGTGCCTGTTACCGCACTACGCGCGCGTGCCACGAGTTGGCTGAGGCGGCCGGTGAGTTGGGGGTCCGGGGCGCTGGACTGGATCAGGGAGAGGTGGGTCGCCGTGCGCTGGTAGAGAGCGACGAGTTCGTCGGCCTCCGCTCCGGTGAGGCGGCGTTGGCGGCGTAGGAGTGCGTCGAGCCGGTCCCATTCGGCGCGGTGGGCGGACACGAAGACGTCGAGGTCCATCGGGTTGGCTGCTCCTCGGCTGCTCGTCCTGTGGTCAGCTTGTCGCATTGCGGCGCGATGTGCCTCAGCTTGGCAGACTGGCTGTCCTCGGGGCAGTTCGGGGAAGGACGGCGGGCGTGAGTGAGCTTGTGACGGGCGAGGCGGTGGCGCTGGAGCTGCGCCCCGCGAAGCTGCCGAGCCGGGTGCTGGCCGTGTTGATCGACCTGGTGGTGGCGGTGGCAGCGTATGTCGCCGTGACCGTGGCCCTGGTGGCGTCCACGGCCGGTCTCGACGAGGCGGCGCAGACGGCTGTGTCGATCGCCGCTTTCCTTCTTCTGCTCGTGGGCGGACCGATCGCTGTGGAGACGCTCAGCCACGGGCGGTCGCTCGGGAAGCTGGCGTGCGGGCTGCGGGTGGTGCGGGACGACGGCGGGCCGATCCGGTTCCGGCATGCGCTCGTGCGTGGGGCGGTCGGTGTGGTCGAGATCCTGATGACGTTCGGGATCGTGGCGTGCATCGCGTCGCTCGTCTCGGCGCGGGGGCGGCGACTCGGTGATGTGTTCGCGGGGACCCTGGTCGTACGGGAACGGATTCCGGCCGGGCATACGGCCTTCGTGCCCCCGCCGCCGCCTTGGTTGTCGGGGCGGTTCACCGGGCTTGATCTGTCCGGGATTCCGGATGGGCTGTGGCTGGCTGTCCGGCAGTACCTGACGCGGATGCAGCAGCTGGATCCGCAGGTCGGCTGGGCGATGGCGGAGCGGCTCGCGGCCGACGTCGCACAGCACACCGGGGCTCCGGCACCGCAGGGTGTTCCGCCGGCGGCGTATCTGGCGGCCGTGATGCAGGAGCGGCAGGCGCGGGAGGTCCGGCGGGCGTTCGGCGGTGTGGCTGCGGCTGGTGGTGGTCCTGTCGCGGGTGGGTACGGCGCCGGTGGTGTGCCGGGCACAGGTCGGCCGGCGATGCCGTACCCGGCGGCGCAGCCGTCTGGGGCGGCTTACGCCCCTTACCCCTCGGGGGCGGGACCCACGATGCCGCCCGGGCCTGGAGCAGCGGTCGCGGACGCGTCGGAAGCGCCGTCCTCGGCGCCTGCCCCGCAGGACCTCGGCACGGAGCGGCCCGCCACGGGGTTCGCCCCGCCCGCGTAGGGCGGGACCGCGTCCAACGCCGTCGTCAGGCGAACACCGACGGCGGTGATTCGAGGTCCTCGAGTTCGATGCCGGGCGCGGAGAGGACCACGTCGCCGGAGAGGTGCACAGCGTGCTGCTCGCCGGTGTCCAGGGCTGTGACCTGGTATTCCTCCACGGTCAGGGGGCCGTTGTCAGTGGCGTGTGCTTCTCTCGTGATCAGGGCCCAGGACTGGTCGAGGGTGCGCGGGGCGAGGACCGGGTCCGTGAAGGCGACGAGGCGTACGCGAGTGGCGGAGGCATCGGGGGTGAGGCGCAGCAGACGTGCGGTGGCGATGAGGAACGCGGGGGATGTGCCGGTGAAGGCGTGTGCGCGGACGTTGCCTTCGGTGGCGTGAGCTCCCGTGGGGTCGGTGCGGACCCAGGTGACGCCCTCGATGGCGGCGCCGCGGACCTGCCAGCCCGAGGCGTGGAGTTCGAGGCGGATGGGGCGGCCGAGGTCGTCGAGGGCGAGGTCGACGGAGCCGGCAGGGTCGCCGGAGGGGGTGGTGAGTTGGGAGACGTAGCGCCAGCCGGAGGGGCCGGGCGCGCAGTGGAACTGTTCTTCGGCGAGGGGGGTGTGGTCGTGCGGATCATGGAGCGAATATCGGCCGCGGGGCATGGTGGCTCGGGTCCTCGTATGGGGCAGGCCCCCGCCTGGGACGGCGAGGGCCTGCTGACAACCGTTGGCTGAGCGCTGGGCTCAGTAGCGGTAGTGGTCCGACTTGTACGGGCCCTCGACCTCGACACCGATGTAGGAGGCCTGCTCGGGGCGGAGCGTCGTGAGCTTGACGCCGAGCGCGTCGAGGTGGAGACGGGCGACCTTCTCGTCGAGGTGCTTGGGCAGCACGTAGACGTCGGTCGGGTACTCCTCGGGCTTGGTGAACAGCTCGATCTGGGCCAGGGTCTGGTCCGCGAACGAGTTGGACATCACGAACGACGGGTGGCCGGTGGCGTTGCCCAGGTTCAGCAGGCGGCCCTCGGAGAGGACGATGAGCACCTTGCCCTCGGGGAACTTCCAGGTGTGGACCTGCGGCTTGACCTCGTCCTTGACGATGCCCGGGATCTTCGCGAGGCCGGCCATGTCGATCTCGTTGTCGAAGTGGCCGATGTTGCCCACGATCGCCTGGTGCTTCATCTTGGCCATGTCCGAGGCCATGATGATGTCCTTGTTGCCGGTCGTGGTGATGAAGATGTCGGCCTTGTCGACGACCTCGTCGAGGGTCGTGACCTGGTAGCCGTCCATCGCCGCCTGGAGGGCGCAGATCGGGTCGATCTCGGTGATGATCACGCGGGCGCCCTGGCCGCGCAGGGACTCCGCGCAGCCCTTGCCCACGTCGCCGTAACCGAAGACGACCGCGGTCTTGCCGCCGATGAGGACGTCGGTGGCGCGGTTGATGCCGTCGATCAGGGAGTGGCGGCAGCCGTACTTGTTGTCGAACTTCGACTTGGTGACGGCGTCGTTCACGTTGATCGCCGGGAACAGGAGCGAGCCCTCACGCTGCATCTCGTACAGGCGGTGGACGCCGGTCGTGGTCTCCTCGGTCACGCCGCGGATCTCCGAGGCGAGCTGGGTCCACTTCTGCGAGCCGTTGGAGATCGTCCGGGTCAGGAGGTCCAGGACGACGCGGTGCTCGTCGGACTCGGCGGTGTCGAGGGAGGGGACCTTGCCGTCCTTCTCGTACTCGACGCCCTTGTGGACGAGCATGGTGGCGTCGCCGCCGTCGTCCAGGATCATGTTCGGGCCGCCGGTGGGGGTGTTCGGCCAGGTCAGCGCCTGCTCCGTGCACCACCAGTACTCCTCCAGGGTCTCGCCCTTCCAGGCGAAGACCGGAATGCCCTGGGGGTTGTCCGGCGTGCCGTTCGGGCCCACCGCGATGGCGGCGGCCGCGTGGTCCTGGGTGGAGAAGATGTTGCAGGAGACCCAGCGGACCTCGGCGCCCAGGGCGACCAGGGTCTCGATCAGGACGGCGGTCTGCACGGTCATGTGCAGCGAGCCCATGATGCGGGCGCCGGCCAGCGGCTGAGTGGCGGCGAACTCCCGGCGGATCGACATCAGGCCGGGCATCTCGTGCTCGGCGAGTGTGATCTCCTTGCGGCCGAACTCGGCCAGGGAAAGATCGGCGACCTTGAAGTCCTGTCGGTTTTCGACAGTGGTCATACGAGCTGCTCCTCGGGTTGGGGCGAGGTGGGTTCGGCTGGTCTGCGCGGCGGCGGGCACTACGGAGCGCCCTCGGGCACACGAATGCCCGGTGCCTGTGCGCAGCGCAGTCCGTCGGAGGCCCTCTCTCCCTCGGTCGGCCCGTACGGGGCCGCCCGACCGCCATCAGCAGCGACGTCTGGCTCGGTTACGAATCTACACCGATCGGCCCAGTGAACCCCAGCCCGCCCTCGGACATATGGCCGGAAGGGCCGGAGGCGTTGTGCCGGAGGCGTTGTTGGGTGCGGGTTGGGTTGGGCTGAGCGCGCCGTTCCCCGCGCCCCTTAAAAGCGCGCCTGCCGTTGGGGAGGTGGGGCGGGGCCACGACGGGACATCCGATCGCCGCTCTCGGGTAGTTGGGTTGGGGCGGCTTGCCGCGGCGATCGGACATCCCGACGCGGCCCCTCGCGTCGGATGGCGGCTGCCGGTTGGTGGGGGTTCGTGTAATGGGTTCGGGCAACGCGGAGGGCCCGCCGAGCTGTTCGGCGGGCCCTGGGCGTGTGCTCGTGCGGTGTAGGAAAGGGTCAGTGCTCGGCCGGTTGTGTGGGGCCGCCCGGGGCTGCCTCGGGGTCCGGGCCCTTTGCGGCCTCGGTTTCGTTGTAGATGTCGGGCTCGAGGTAGATGACGCGGGCGATCGGGACGGCCTCGCGGATGCGGGACTCGGCTGCGTTGATCGCGGAGGCGATTTCGGTGGCCGTGTCGTCGTGCTGGACGGTGATCTTGGCGGCGACCAGCAGTTCCTCGGGGCCGAGGTGGAGCGTGCGCATGTGGATGATGCCGGTGACGGTGTCGCCGTCGACGATCGCGGCCTCGATCTTGTGGACGTCTTCGAGGCCCGCGGCCTCGCCCAGGAGCAGCGACTTGGTTTCGGCGGCCAGGATGATCGCGATGAGGATGAGCAGGATGCCGATGCAGAGGGTGCCGATGCCGTCCCAGACGCCGTCGCCGGTGGCCAGGGCCAGGCTCACGCCGACCAGGGCGAGGATCAGACCGACCAGCGCGCCCAGGTCCTCAAGGAGGACGACCGGCAGCTCGGGCGCCTTGGCATGGCGTACGAACTCCTTCCAGGACTGCTTGCCGCGCGTGAGGTTGGACTCCTTGATGGCCGTCCGGAAGGAGAAGGTCTCGGCGATGATCGCGAAGACGAGGACGCCCACCGGCCAGTACCAGTGGTCGATCTCGTGCGGGTGCTTGATCTTCTCGTAGCCCTCGTAGATGGCGAACATGCCGCCGACCGAGAAGAGGACGATCGAGACCAGGAAGGCGTAGATGTACCGCTCGCGGCCGTAGCCGAAGGGGTGTTGCGGGGTCGCCTCGCGCTGGGCCTTCTTGCCGCCGAGGAGCAGCAGGCCCTGGTTGCCCGAGTCGGCGAGCGAGTGCACGGACTCGGCGAGCATCGACGACGATCCACTGAAGATGAACGCCACGAACTTCGCTACCGCGATCGCGAGGTTGGCGGCGAGTGCCGCCACGATCGCCTTGGTGCCGCCTGACGCGCTCATGTGCTCCCGATGTCCCTTCGTTGCCAACCCGGCCGCTCGTCTGCCTTCTCGGCTGCCGTCCCGGGCTTTGCCCGTCCTTTGCGGTGGGCCATTGTTGCAGCCCGGGCGGGCATCGGTGTGCCGGGTCGCCAGAGTGACCGTGTCAGGCGACGACGGTGGCCCGGAATACCGTGCCCGCGCCGGAGACTTCCACGCTTTCGCCCGCCGGTACGAACACGGACTGGCCGGGTGCGAGGGTGTGTTCGCCCGCCTGTACTGAGCCCGCGGTGCACAGCAGGATCTGCGGGGTGCGGCGGGTGAGGTCGTGGGCCGGGGCGCCCTCCGGGAGGGCGTAGCGGGAGAGGCGGAACTCGTCGATGGGGGTCTCGTAGACCTCCTCGCCGTCGGGGGACGCCTCGGGGCGCAGTACGCCCGGGTCGCTCGCCTCGAAGCGGACGATGCGCAGGAGTTCGGGGACGTCGACGTGCTTGGGGGTGAGGCCGCAGCGCAGGACGTTGTCGGAGTTGGCCATGATCTCGACGCCGAGGCCGTTCAGATACGCGTGCGGAATGCCGGCGCCGAGGAACAGGGCCTCGCCGGGCTGCAGTTGGACGTAGTTGAGCAGCATCGCGGCGATGACGCCCGGATCGCCCGGGTAGTGGTGGGCGAGGTCGGCGTACGGGGCGTGGTCGCCGCCGAGTCGTGCGCAGGCCGCGGCGGCCTCGGTGACCGTGGTGGCCATCTGCTCGCGGTCCGCGGAGAGCACGGCCGTCAACACCTCGCGCAGGGCGGCGTCTTCGGGGTGGGCGTGCAGCAGGTCGACGTACGGCTTGAGGGAGTCGACCTCCAGGGCCGCGAGCAGGTCGGCGGCCTCCAGCGGGGCCCGGAATCCGCACAGGCCGTCGAACTCGGTGAGCGCGCAGATCAGTTCGGGCTTGTGGTTGGCGTCCTTGTAGTTGCGGTGCGGGGCGTCGATCGGGATGCCCCGGCGCTCCTCGTCCTCGTAACCCTCCTTCGCCTGGGCCAGGTCGGGGTGCACCTGGAGGGAGAGGGGGGCGCCCGCGGCGAGGATCTTGAGGAGGAACGGGAGGCGCGGGCCGAACTTGGCGGCCGCCTCGGGGCCCAGTTCGCGCTCGGGGTCCGCGTCGATCACCTCGGTGAGGGGGCCGCGGGCGGTGCGCGAGGGTGCGCCCGGGTGGGCGCCCATCCACATCTCGGCCTGCGGTTCGCCGGTCGGCTCGACGCCGAGGAGCCGCGGGATGGCCGTGGTGGACCCCCAGGCGTAGGGGCGGACGGTGTTGTCGAGGCGATCCATGATCTGTGTTCTTCTCCGTACGTACGCTGCTCAGCGGGCGCTGGTCAGGAGGCGTGGCTCATGATCAGGCCCCCGAGGCGAGCGCCAGGTAAACCGCGGCGAAATCCGTGATGGCGATCAGCTCGGCGAGGGTTTCCAGGTCGCCGCCGTCCTCCGGTTCGAGCTCGCTGATCGCCGTGTCGTGGCTGAGGGCGAGTTCGCGCGCGGCGTGGGCGGCGCTGAGGCCGGTGGCCGGGCGGTCGCGGAGGAGGACCACGCGCGCGTGCATGACCGGGGCGTCCTCGACCCGGTCCCGGAAGAAGTCGTCGGGGTTCGCGCCGGCGGCCAGCGCGCCCGACAGCAGGACGCTGTGCGCGGCGAGGGCCTCGGGGAGCTCGGCGGCGAGTGCGGGGCGGCCCGCGAGTTCGGCGAGCGCGGCGGCGAAACGGCGGCCGGCCGGGCCGACGGCCGGGCCCTCCGTCCAGATCACCGGGAGCGTGTCGGCGAGCTCGGCGGCGAGGGTCTTGGCGGGGTTGCTGTACGTCGCGATGGCGGGGCCGCAGCGTTCGGCGATCTCGTCGAGGCGGTCGGCGACCTTCTGCAGGGCCTCGGGCGGCGCGGCAATCAGGCCGGTGCGGTCGAGGAGCGCGAGCAGCGGGGTGAGCAGCGCCCACAGGACGCCGGGGGCGGACGCGGCGGCGGGCTCGTCGTGCTCGTACGGGGCGGTCGCCATCGATACGAACAGGCCGTGAGCGCCGTCCACCGCCTCGGTGAGCGGGGAGTCGGCGGGGGCCACGGCGACGACGGTGCTGCCGCGGCGGTAGGCCTGCTCGACCAGGAGCGAGAGGCCGGGCTCGCTGCCGTCGGGGGTGGTGACGAGGAGCAGGTCGACGGGGCCGGCCCAGCCGGGCAGCTCCCAGCGCAGGGCGCCCGCGGCCGGGGCGACGCCGGTGGGGGTCAGGCGGATGACGGGGCAGCCGGCGCCGGCCAGGGTGCCGAGCAGGTCGGCGACGCAGCTCGCGGCGGCGCCGGGGCCGGCGATCAGGATGGCGCGGGGGCGGCCGTCCGGTTTGAGCTCGGTGATGCCCGCTTCGGCGGCGTGCCGGGCCGCTGTGCGGACTCGGGCGCCTGCTTCGGCGGCGCCGCGGAGCAGGCCTCGGCGGTCCGCCTCCGACAGTGCCTCGGGGGTGTCGAGCAGCGATTCGTCCAGCATGGGCAGCAGCCTCCGGTCGCCGGTTCGTCCTTGCAGGCCTTACGCGGGGCGGCGGGCCTCGTCGACCAGGAGTACCGGGATGCCGTCTCGTACGGGGTATGCCAGGCCGCAGTCCTGGCCTGTGCAGATCAGCTCTGTGTCCTGCTCCTTGAGCGGGGCGTGGCAGGCCGGGCAGGCGAGGATCTCCAGGAGGCCGGCTTCGAGCGGCATTGGGGTGTCCCTTCGAGCGGGTTCGGTGTGTGGATGTGCAGGTGGCTGCGGCCTGGTCAGGGTACCGCTGTGGGGGGCTGGGCGCCGGGAGTCCTCGCCCCCGCCGCCCCTACCCGTCCCATCCCTGGGGGCTGCGCCCCCAGACCCCCGCATCGGCCTGAACGGCCTCGTCCTCAAACGCCGGACGGGCTGGATGTGCGGGGGCGGGCTGGGTACGTGGGCGGGAGGTACCTGGGCGGCTGGGTGCGCGGGCGGTCTGGAGGGCAGGGCGCAGCCCGCCCTCCAGGGGCGCGGGGAACTGCGCGATCAGCCACAACCCACCCGCACCCGACACCACACCCCACGGGGTCTGGGGCGGAGCCCCGGGGAGCCTCGGCCCGTGACTCCCGGCGTCAACCCCTTCTCGGTTCAGCCTCTGATGATCGTCAGGACCTCGTCGCGGACCTTGGTCATCGTTGGCTCGTCCCGGGCCTCTGCGTTCAGGCGGAGCAGGGGTTCCGTGTTGGACGGGCGGACGTTGAACCACCAGTCCGTGGACGTGACCGTGAGGCCGTCGAGTTCGTCGAGGGTGATGCCCTCACGGCCCTCGTACGAGAGTTTGATCGCGGTGAGGCGGGCCGTCTGGTCGTCGACCGTGGAGTTGATCTCGCCGGAGCCGGCGTATCGGTCGTACTGGGCGACGAGGGCGGAGAGGGTGCCCTCCTGGCCGCCGAGCGCGGCGAGGACGTGGAGGGCGGCGAGCATGCCCGTGTCGGCGTTCCAGAAGTCCTTGAAGTAGTAGTGCGCGGAGTGCTCGCCGCCGAAGATCGCACCCGAGGTGGCCATCTCGGCCTTGATGAAGGAGTGGCCCACGCGTGTGCGGACCGGCGTGCCGCCGTTCTCCCGGACGACCTCCGGCACCGACCACGACGTGATCAGGTTGTGGATGACCGTGCCCTTGCCGCCGTGCCTGGCCAGCTCGCGGGCGGCGACCAGGGCCGTGATCGCGGACGGCGAGACCGGCTCGCCGCGCTCGTCGACGACGAAGCAGCGGTCTGCGTCTCCGTCAAAGGCGATGCCGAGGTCGGCGTCCTCCTCGCGGACGCGCTTCTGGAGGTCCACGATGTTCGCCGGGTCCAGCGGGTTCGCCTCGTGGTTCGGGAACGTGCCGTCCAGCTCGAAGTACATCGGGACGAGCGTGAGCGGCAGGCCGGCGAAGACCGTGGGGACCGTGTGCCCGCCCATGCCGTTGCCCGCGTCGACCACGACCTTCAGGGGGCGGATCGAGGTCAGGTCGACGAGGCCGCGCAGGTGCGCCGCGTAGTCCGTCAACGTGTCCCGCTCGGTGATCGTGCCCGGCGTCGCGTCCGAGGACGGGGCCGGGGCGCCCGAGTCGATCCAGGACTCGACGAGCTCGCGGATCGTGGAGAGGCCCGTGTCCTGGCCCACCGGAGCGGCGCCCGCCCGGCACATCTTGATGCCGTTGTACTGCGCCGGGTTGTGCGAGGCCGTGAACATCGCACCCGGGAGGTCGAACGCCCCCGACGCGTAGTACAGCTGGTCCGTCGAGCACAGCCCGATCTCGGTCACGTCGACGCCTAGCGCCGCCGCTCCGCGCGCGAAGGCCCGCGACAGGCCCGGTGACGAGGGGCGCATGTCGTGCCCGGTGACGATCGAGTCCGCGCCCGTCACCTGTGCGAAGGCAACGCCGAACAGCTCGGCCAGCGTCTCGTCCCACTGGTCCGGGACCACCCCGCGTACGTCGTAAGCCTTCACCAGCTGCGACAGATCAGCAGTCACGGCCACCCCTCCTGGTTTCTCAACAGTGACCCCAAAGTACCCGTAGCCACCGACACTGAGCCGTGCGGGATCTGACAGGGCACTTCGGAAATTACGGAAGCATCCATTCCAGGACGGGCGAGCTCTGTCCGACGACGATCAGGCACATGACCAGCAGCAGTCCGAGGCTCCACGGGAGCACCTTGCGCAGCAGATCTCCTTCGCGGCCCGCGAGCCCGACCGCCGCGCAGGCGATGGTCAGGTTCTGCGGCGAGATCATCTTGCCCAGTACGCCGCCCGAACTGTTGGCGGCCGCGAGGAGTTCCGGGGACAGGCCGGACTCCCGGGCCGCGGTCACCTGAAGGGCGCCGAAGAGGGCGTTGGCCGAGGTGTCCGACCCGGAGACCGCGACGCCGAACCACCCCAGCACCGGTGACAGGAAGGCGAGTCCAGCGCCGGCCGCCGCCACGAAGTGGCCGATCGTGGCGGCCTGTCCGGAGAGGTTCATGACGTACGCGAGGGCCAGGACGGACGTCACGGTGAGGATCGCGAACCTCAACTCGTGCACGGTCGCCGCCCATTCCCTGACCGCCACGCGCGCGTGCACCCCGAGTACGGCGGCCGTGCCGACCCCGGCGAGCAGCACAAGCGTGCCGCCCGTGGACACGAGCGGCAGCGAGAGGACGTTGCCGCTGACCGGCTCACCGTCCGGGTTCGCGACGTTCAGGAAGGGCCAGTCGAAGGTGCGGGTCGCCTTGGCCAACTGGTCCTTCACCACCGGGATCTGGGCGACGGAGAAGATCGTGATGATCAGCGCGTACGGGGCGTACGCCCGGAGCACCTCGGGGCGCGGGTCGTCCTCGTCCAGGTCCTCGCTGCGTACGCCGGTCAGGACCGCTGCCCGTACGGGTTCCGCGGCGGGCCTGCGTGCGTGCGGCACCGCCATCAGGGCGCCCGCGCCGGCCAGGGCGGCGCCGATGTCGGCGAGTTGGGCGGAGAGGTAGTTGGCGGCGGCGAACTGGGCGACGGCGAAGGCGACTCCGCAGGCCAGGGCGGGCACCCAGGTCTCGCGCAGGCCGCGTCGTCCGTCCACCAGGAAGACGAGCACCAGGGGCACCACAAGGGCGAGCAGCGGCGTCTGACGGCCCACTACGGAGGCGACGGAATCCAGTGGCAGGCCGGTGACTTGGGCCAGCGTCACGACCGGTGTGCCCATCGCCCCGAAGGCGACCGGCGCGGTGTTGGCGACCAGGGCGACCACCGCGGCGCGGACGGGGTCGAAGCCGAGCGCGACCAGCATCACCGAGCAGATCGCGACGGGCGCACCGAAGCCCGCGAGGGCCTCCAGGAGCGCGCCGAAGCAGAACGCGACGACGAGCGCCTGGATGCGCGGGTCGTCGGAGAGCCGTCCGAAGGAGCGGCGCAGGATGTCGAAGTGCTGGGTGCGGACGGTCATCCGGTACACCCAGAGGGCGTTGACGACGATCCACAGGATGGGGAAGAGGCCGAAGACGGCTCCCTGGGCGGCGCTGGAGAGCGTCTGGCCGACGGGCATTCCGTACGCGAACCAGGCGACCAGGGCCGCGGCCGCGAGGCCGATGAGGCCGGCCCGGTGCGCCTTCATGCGGACGCCGCCGAGCAGGACCAGGACGAGGACCAGGGGCAGGGTCGCGACGAGGGCGGACAGGCCGAGCGAGTCGGCCACGGGTTCGAGTTCCTGGACGTACACGGAGCCTCCCCGGATTCCGCGATGCGGAAAGCGATTTCTCACCGGCGGAGGCATGGTCGTGTCCGCGACAAGCGCGCGTCAATGCTTGTGCGTCACCGAATGAAATGCGCCGCGAAACGTGCACCGAATGGGCACGGAGTGAAGTCCCCGTCGAGGGAAGGGCGTTGGGAGTGCGGCTCAGGAGTCCGGTGAGCGCAGCACCCGCAGGTGGCCGCGGCGCCCGACCTCCATCGGGTCCGCCCCGCGGGCGCCGCCACGGGACTGCGCGGCGCGCTCCTGCGGGCGGGCGGCCTCGCGGACCGCGTTGGCGAGCGCTTCCAGGTCGTCACCGCTGGGACGGGAGGGAGCGGAGCCGTCGGCGAGACGGACGACCTCCCAGCCGCGCGGGGCGGTGAGGCGCTCGGAGTGCTCGGCGCACAGGTCGTAGCAGTGGGGTTCCGCGTAGGTGGCGAGCGGGCCGAGGACCGCGGTCGAGTCGGCGTAGACGTACGTCAGCGTCGCGACGGCGGGACGGCCGCAAGCAGTGCGAGAACAGCGACGTACGGGGCTCACGATGTTGGACGGTACCGCACTCTTGAGCGGGCCGCGACGACTCCCCTCGGGGTCACTCCACCGTGTCGTGCTGTGACCCTGGACACAGGAGGCTTCGGACCCGGCTTGTTGACCTGGGCGTACGGGTGTTGACGAGATATCGGACGGTCTCGGATACGGTCACAAGCACGCACAAACACGGTCATTATTCGCGATTTCTACGGTCCTGGAAGGATGTGGAAACGAGCCCAAGCTTGGCCGGAATGGTCATGAAGTGACATGCCGTACGGGCCGGTGGAGTGCGCGGACGCTGGTGGGGCGCCGCGTGGGTGTCCGGCGTGCGGACCCTGCGGGGACTACGCTTCGTCAGTGATGGACAACCCCGTACCGCCCCGCGCCGCCGAACCCAGGCCCCGCCGCCGTGACCGCCACGGGCGGGGGATGCGTGGGCCCGTGGCGCCGCCCCAGGTACCGCTCGCCGCCAGTCGTGCCGAGGTCTTCGCGGATCTGGTGCAGGACTCCGTGGAGCGGCTGGAGAGGCGGTGGCCGCAGCTCGCCGACATGGACTTCATGGTGCTGGAAGTGCCTCGGCTCGATCCGGCGCGGGACGAGGACTGGGGCGACGAGGCGGTGCCCCTGGGCGGCACGATCCCGGCGCGCGAGGGGCGGCCCGCCCGGGTCGTCGTCTACCGCCGCCCGGTCGAGATCCGCACCAAGGGGCGCGACGAGCGGGCCGCCCTGGTGCACGAGGTCGTGGTGGAGCAGGTCGCCGAACTGCTGGGGCTGACTCCGGAGACCGTGGATCCCCGGTACGGCGAGGACTGAGCACACACGCGTGGCGTGCTACTTCTGCAGCACCGAGAGGTCCTGCTCCGCGTCCGGTACCGCCACCGTCCCCCGGTCGTCCGGGAGCGTCTGCACCGTGACCATCGGCAGGCCCTCCTCGGAGATCTCGAGCGCGCGTGCGGCGTAGACGGGGCCGCCGGAGACCGGCTCCACCGTGAGCGCGTACGTGCCCTTGAGGCCGTCGGGGACGGGCAGTTCGACGTTCTGGGTGGTGCCGCCCGTGACCTTGTACGTCTTCGTCGCGGGGGCGCCGCCCTCGCTGCCGGCGGAGGCGGTGACCTTGACCTGGGCGGTGCCGCTCGGGGCTGTCAGGGAGAGCGTGGAGCCCTTGGCGCGGTTGTCGGCGGCCGTCGCGCGCGTGCCCACCGGGCCGGTGGCCGGGATGAACGCCGTCTCCTGCTTGTCGCCCTTGCCGCGCACGACCCGGAGGGCCGCGACGACGGGGACGGACTTTCCGGTCGGTGTCAGCACCAGGGAGCCGGCCTCGCCGCGCGTGATGTCGCCGAGGTCGACGGCGGCCGTCATGCCGGCCTTCACGTGCAGCGTCTCGTTCCCGGCCGGTGTGATCGGCCCGGACGGCGAGGCGAGCCGCAGCTTCAGGTCGGCGTCGGCCTCACCGGGCGCGAAGGCGACCAGGCGCACGGACGTGGCGTCCTTCGGGATGCCCGGCAGAACGAGACTGCCGGCCGGGGTCGCGGCGGCGGCCAGCCAGTCGCCGCCCAGCTTCTCGTCGAGGGCCTGGACGGCGGCCCCGACCCGGCCGCTGCGGACCGTGACGTGCACGGTGAGGTTGGTCTGCGGTTCGTCGACGAGCGTGGACAGCAGCACCGACTCGCTGGCGTGCGGCGGGATCTGGATGCCCTCCCCCACCGTCGACTTGAGAGCACCGTCCTTGCCGTACAGCTCGATGTCCGCGACGGCGGCCGAGTCGTCGGGGTTGGTCAGGTGCACGTAGTCGGTGCGTTCCTTGGCAGTGCTGGCACCCGGGAACCAGAACTCCGTGTCCGGGGCGGTGCAGTTGGTGCCGAGCAGGCCGCGGCCGCTGCCCGCCGCGATCTCGGTGGTCTGCTGGACGGTCCAGCCGGGGGCGAACCTGCCCTCGGCGGTGCCGACCAGCGCGGGCGCCTCGGCGCCGGAGGCCTCGCCGGTGACCGGCTTGCCCGGCTCCTTCGGCGTCAGGACGGCCTTCTTCTCGCCGTCCTCTGACTTCTCGGGCTTCTCGTCGCCTTCCTTGGAGTCGTCGGACTTGCCGTCCGCCGGCTCCTCGCCCGCCGAGGTGAGTTCGGCCGTGCCGCCCGTGCCGGCGCCCTTGGTGACGGGCGTGAAGGACGTGTACGCGGTCTCGGCGAGGTCCGAGATGCTGGGAGCCGGGCAGAGCAGGCTGGTGCGCTCCACGGGCAGCTGGGCGGCCGCCTTCGCCGTGTCGGTGCCGGAGGCGGCCGGCTCGGTCAGCGAGGCGAATCCGGTGACGGCGGCGAGCGCGGCCACGCCGGCGATCAGGGACACGGTGGTGCGGTTCACTGCTGGCTCCCGTCGGGGCGCTCACTGTCGGTGCCGTGCGGCGGCTGCGGCTGCGGCGGCTGCTGGGCCGGGTCGTACGGCGCTTCGTAGCCCTGGGCGTACGTCTGCGTCTGGTCGTAGCCCGCGTTCTCCGCGCCCGCGCCGTACGCGTACGGGTCGTACTGGCCGGCCTGGTACGGGTCCGCCTGGTAGGCCTGCTGCTCGTAGGTGCCCGCCGGGTACTGCGGGGCGCCCTGGTACTGCTCGCCGCCGTAGGTGCCGTACTCGGGGCCTGCGTACGCCGTCGTGTCCCACTCGCCGTAGGCCTGCTGCTGCGGGACTTGCGCGGGGACAGGAGCCTCCTCCGGAGGAGGAGGCGGAAACGGCGGCGGGGCGTCGGGGTTGAAGTGGTCGGGCTGGTCCGTCTGATCGGGCTGGTCCGTCTGTTCGGCCTCTGCCTGGGCGCGCAGCCGGCGGGCCCTGCGGCCCTCGCCGGAGACGGCCTGGACGGGGACTGCGACGGGCTCCTCCGGGAGGTCGTCGTCGACGTCGCGGCGGCGGCCGGGCAGGGCGAGCACCACGAGGACGACGGCGAGCGCGCCCTGCGCCCACAGCCAGCCGGTGTGGCCGATCGGCGCCTCGAAGGTGACGTCCAGCCGGCCGCTCGTGGCGGGCAGTTCGAAGCCCTGGGCCCAGCCGTCGAGCGTGGTCCTGGTGAGCGGCCGGCCGTCCAGGGTGGCCGTCCAGCCCTCGTCGGCGGTGTCGGCGAGGCGCAGCACGCGGCCTTCGGCGCCGGCGGGGATCTTGGTGTGCAGGTTGACGGGGCCCGCGGCGATGGGCTGCGGGTCGCCGGACTTGGGGACGATGGCCGCGCGGGCGACCTGCCGGTCGACGCGCCACAGGGCGCTGCCGTCCTGCTGGCTCAGCCGGCTGAGGCCGGGGGTGGCGTCCAGGACGCGGCTGACCTCGCGAGGGGCGCCGTCGCGCACGAGCACATAGCGCACGGCGAAACCGCCGAGCTGGTCGGCCTGGTCGGCTCCGGATCCCGCTACGAGGTTGGCGACGACCTTGTCGAGCGTCTTGTTCTCGCCGTCCGCCGCGGCCAGTTCGGCGTCGCCGAGCCGGACGCCTGAGCCGCGGACCAGCGTGTAGCCGACCCTGGCCGCCGAGTCGCTGTCGAGGACGAGCGTGCGGGCCTGGTCGCGGGTGCCGCTCTCCTCGGCGACGAACGCGGGCACCTGCACGGGGTCGCGACGCTCCAAGGGCCCGTCGGCGCCGCGGATCATCCACCCGGCGGCGACCAGCAGGGGCCCCGCGGCCGCGGCGAAGGCGATGAGCACGGCGACCGGCTGGCGCCAGCCGAAGCTCTGCTCGGCCACCCGCGAGCGGGCCCCGTCGGCGCCGAGCGCGGCGGCCGCGAGGAAGGCGATGCCGTAGACGAGGGTCGCGGGTCCTGCCCAGGTGGAGCTGTTGGACAGGACGGCGAAGACGAGCCCCACCAGGGCAGCCGCCCAGGCCGTCCAGATTCCCGCCTGGCGCTCCCCGCGCAGGAGCGCGGCGACGGCGGCGCACACGATGCCGGTGAGCATCAGTCCGCTGACGGTTCCGGGGCCGCCCGGGCTGCCGCCCAGCAGGTCGAGCGCGGAGGCCGCCCCCGCCCCGTACTCCATCCCGGCCTCCTGGAAGAAGCCGAACGGGAGCAGCGAGAGCGACCAGGGTGCGAGGACCAGCAGCGGGGTGCCGAGCTGGGCCAGGAAGCGCGGTCCGTAGGCGGTGATGTCGGCCCGGCGCACGGCCAGCAGGGCGAGGCCGAGGACCAGCGCGACGGGCCACACGATCGGCGTGAACGCGGTGGCGACGGTCAGCAGCAGCGCGTACGCCCAGGTGGCGCGCCAGCTGCCGCGTGCCGACTCCGAGGCGAGGCCGCTCGCCGCGATGCCCGCGCGCGCGATGAGGGGCAGCAGGACGGCGAGCACGGCGGTGCCGAGGCGGCCGCCCGCGAGCGCGCCGGTGGCGGCGGGCAGGAAGGCGTACGCGACGGAGCCCCAGGCGCGCAGCAGGCGCGACTCCACGAGCGGCCGGGAGGCGAAGTAGGCGGCGACGCCGGCCAGCGGCACCGAGCCGACGAGGAGGACGGTGACCGCGAGCCCGGCGGAGCCGAACAGCACGCTGGCCAGCATCGCGACGAGCGCGAGGTACGGCGGCGCGGACTGCGTGCCGCCGGTGCCGACCGGGTGCCAGCCGTCCAGGTAGCGCGCCCACAGCTCGGAGGAGTCGGCGGGGGCGGGCAGCAGCGCGCCGCCCGCGAGCGCGCCGCCGCCGAGGAGTTCCCGGCAGGCGATGAGCGCGAAGAAAAGGAGGACCACGAAGAGCACGGGTCCCGGCTTGCGGGCGACGCGTTTGAGGCGGGCGAACTGCTCGACCTCCAGGAAGTCGGCGTCGTCGCCGCCCGGCCCGGACTCCACGGCGCCGCCGTGCCGCCCGGCCGCGTTCAGCTCGGGGTCGGAGCGGCCCACGAGGCTGCTCGCGGCCTGTTCGACGGTGGCCCGCACGGTCGCGCCGGGCGGCGGGAACAGCGGGCGCAGCTCGTCCTTGTCGACCTGGGGGCGGCCGCGTCTGCGCCGGCCCGCGATGATCCGCTCCGGGCGCAGCAGCGTCCCCAGGAGCCCACGGATCTCGTCGACCGCCTGTCCGGGGGCCTTGCCGACGAGGTACGCCACCGTGCGCAGCACCGTGCCGAGCACGAGCCGCAGCAGGACCCAGGGGAGCACCGCGCTGCGGACGTTGACGAGCAGGGTGTAGGCGGCGCCCGCCTTGTCGACCTTGTGCGGGGACGCGGAGGTGCGGCCCACGCAGTCGACGGTGCGCCGCTCGCGGGAGGACGCCTCCGCGTGCCGCACGACCGCTTCGGGGGCGATGAGGACGCGGTGTCCTGCGGCCTGGGCGCGCCAGCACAGGTCCACGTCGTCACGCATCAGGGGCAGCCGCCGGTCGAACCCGCCGAGCTGCTCGAAGACGTCGCGGCGGATCAGCATGCCGGCCGTGGACACGGACAGCACGGGCTGTACGTGGTCATGCTGGCCCTGGTCCTGTTCACGGCGGTCGAGGCCGGTCCAGCGGCGGCCGCTGTTGGCGATGGTGACGCCGACTTCGAGGAGCTGCCTGCGGTCGTACCAGCCGCGGAGCTTGGGGCCGATGACGGCGACGTCCTTGCCGAGCTCCCGCTCGTTCTCCACGACGCGCAGCAGCTGGGCCAGGGCGTCGGGCTCCGGGGCGCAGTCGTCGTGCAGGAGCCACAGCCACTGCTCGGGCTCGCCGTGCGGCAGCTCCGGCATGTCGTACGCGTCGTCGCGCCAGGTGCGGGTGACCGGGTCCCAGCCGCTGGGGCGCTTGAGGTACGGCAGGTCGTCCGGGGTCAGTACACCCGCGGTACGAGTGGCTTCCTCGACGGCCTGGCCGAAGCCGGTGCGCCGGGCCAGGTGCAGCACCCGGTCGGCGCCGAGCGCGTCGGTGACCAGCTGCGCGGAGGCGTCCGCGCTGCCGGTGTCCGCCGCCACGGCGTTCTGTACGGGGCGTTCCTGACCGAGTAGCCCGGCGAGGGCGTCGGGCAGCCAGCGGGCACCGTCGTGCGAGACGAGCACGGCGGTGACCACGTGCCTCGGGAACTCAGGGGCGGCAGTGTCGTACTGACCTGCCGTTTGGCTGTGCGCGGACATCGAGGTACGGGCCCCGGTTCGATGGACTGCGGTGGACGTCTGTGTCCCCAGGGGACAGCGGGACGTCTCGGACGGAGGCCCACACTAACGGCTGAGCAACACAGCGGCCCGCCGCCTGTGGATAACCCACCTGCGACGGGCCGTTCGTTACGTATCAGTACGTAGGAATGTGTGCCGTCCGACCTGCGGCGCGCACGCGTGCGCGCGCTTTCAGACGGCGGCCTTCTTCAAACGACGCCGCTCCCGCTCGGACAGGCCGCCCCAGATGCCGAAGCGCTCGTCGTTGGCCAGCGCGTACTCCAGGCACTCGGAGCGGACTTCGCAGGAGAGGCAGACCTTCTTGGCCTCCCGGGTCGAGCCGCCCTTCTCGGGGAAAAAAGACTCGGGGTCGGTCTGGGCGCAGAGCGCCCGCTCCTGCCAGCCGAGCTCCTCTTCGGTCTCGTCGACCAGCAGTTCCTGAAACAGCTCGGTCATGTGTGCCCCTCGTCCGTCTCGCGTCCCCGTGATGCTGCCGTTACCGATTTCGGCTGAACGACACGAGTGAAATTACAATTGCGCCGCTCCGGCCCAGTCAAGCCGAGATCTGCTATTGGGCCCCTTATTCACTCTGCGGAACCAAGGGTATGCAGAAAGTGTTCAAATCGGCATAAACCCTGACAGGCGAAAGGAGACCCGGCCGAGGGCTCCGCCTCCGCACAGGACCTGTACTAGGGAAGGACGCCCAGGAGTTCGATCTCGTTCCGACGCGAACAACGAAGCGAACCTGATCACATGTGGATCACTGCGGATCACACGGGGATCACGGGGTCGCTGCCGAGGTTTGTGCGCCCGGTTGTGCGCCATGTGTCCCCACAAGCTCCTGCACAAACCTTTCGCCACAGAGATGAACCGGATGAGGTGAAAGATCACCCACATACCGGACGGCAAGTTGACAGTCGGTGTGTGAACCGGTGTCCTTGTGGGCATGCTCGCGAACTCGGTACTCACCTCGACCCGCACCGCCGGGTCCCCCGGTGCTGCCCGCGCTCGCTGTAGCTGTTGCTGTCGTAGCTGTTGAGCCGACCGCGCTCCAGTTGCCGCCGCGTCCACTGAGACCGGCCGTTGGTCCCTTCGCCCGTACCAGGGCACTCCTCACGCCCGCGATCCGGGCGGACGGTACGCGACACCCCAGACCTCCAGCACTCTCTTCCGCCGAGGAACCACCGCACCCATGAACAGCGACAGCGACCTTCAGATCGCCGGCGACATCCTCGAAGTACCGCACCTCCTCCAGGCGCCGCGCGAGCACCCGGCCACGGTGGCCGAGTTCGTCGGCCTCGCCCGCTCCATCGCGGCCGACCGCTCCCAGTGGGAGCACCTCGTCCGCTACGACGCGGCCTCCCGCTGGTACCACCGGCTGCGCACCGGGCCCGGCTACGAGGTGTGGCTGCTGTCCTGGGTGCCGGGGCAGGGCAGCGGACTGCACGACCACGGGCGCTCCTCCGGCGTACTCACCGTCCTGGAGGGCGCGCTGACGGAGCGCACCGAGCGCGGCACGCGCGCGTTGAGCGCGGACGCGGGTGCGCAGCGGGTGTTCGCGCCCGGGTATGTGCACGAGGTCGTCAACGACTCGCTCGAACCGGCCGTCAGCCTGCACGTCTACTACCCGGGGCTGACCGAGATGCCGATGCACGCGGCCCGGTGCGCCGTGGCCGAGGTCGTGCGGGCGGGGCGGTAGCCGCGGGCTCGGGACCGGGTCGCGCGACCGGAGCTCTCGTAACCGGCTGACGCGTTGTCGTAGCCGCCTGCAAGACTGAACGCATGCGCATTGTGGTTCTGGCAGGCGGCATCGGTGGTGCCCGGTTCCTGCGTGGTCTGCGGAAGGCCGCGCCGGACGCGGACGTCACCGTCATCGGCAACACCGGAGACGACATCCACCTCTTCGGGCTGAAGGTCTGCCCGGACCTCGACACGGTGATGTACACGCTCGGCGGGGGTATCAACGAGGAACAGGGCTGGGGGCGGGCCGAGGAGACCTTCCACCTCAAGGGGGAACTCGCGGCCTACGGGGTGGGGCCCTCCTGGTTCGGGCTCGGCGACAGGGACTTCGCGACGCACATCGTGCGGACGCAGATGCTGGGTGCCGGGTATCCGCTCAGCGCCGTGACCGAGGCGCTGTGCGAACGCTGGAAGCCGGGGGTCCGGCTGATCCCCATGTCCGACGACCGCGTCGAGACGCATGTCGCGGTCGAGGTCGACGGCGAGCGCAAGGCCATTCACTTCCAGGAGTACTGGGTACGGCTGCGGGCCTCCGTCGACGCGCACGCGGTGGTGCCCGTAGGAGCGGAGCAGGCCAAGCCGGCGCCCGGGGTGCTCGAAGCGATCGCCGAGGCCGACGTGGTGCTCTTCCCGCCGTCCAACCCCGTCGTGTCCATCGGCACGATCCTCGCCGTGCCCGGCATCCGGGAGGCGATCGCCGACGCGGGCGTCCCCGTGGTCGGGCTCTCCCCCATCGTCGGCGACGCGCCGGTGCGCGGCATGGCCGACAAGGTCCTCGCGGCCGTCGGCGTCGAGTCCACGGCCGCGGCGGTCGCCGAGCACTACGGCTCGGGGCTGCTCGACGGCTGGCTCGTCGACACGGTGGACGCCGCGGTGGTGGAGCGGGTCACCACCGCGGGCATCCGGTGCCGGGCAGTACCGCTGATGATGACCGATCTCGACACGACGGCCGAGATGGCCCGGGAAGCGCTGGCGTTGGCGGAGGAGGTGCGGGGCATTTGAGCGGCGGGCCGACCGAGGGGGGTACGGGAATGCCGGAGGACGAAGTTCCACCGAGAGGCGCCGTCGCGCGGGGGGTACCGCGAGTACATGGGGTGCAGGGGGTACAGGGAGTGGCCGAAGGTCTGCCGCCCGGTGTGCCCGGATATCGGGTCTGGGCGCTGCCCGGGCTGCCCGAGGTCCGGCAGGGGGACGATCTCGCCAAGTTGATCGCCAGTGCCGAGCCCGGGCTCGTCGACGGTGACGTGCTGCTCGTCACCTCGAAGATCGTGTCCAAGGCCGAGGGGCGGATCGTCGAGGCGGCGGACCGGGAAGCGGCCATCGACGCGGAGACCGTACGGGTCGTGGCGCGGCGCGGTGCACTGCGGATCGTCGAGAACCGGCAGGGGCTCGTGATGGCCGCGGCCGGGGTCGACGCCTCCAACACGCCTTCCGGGACCGTGCTGTTGCTGCCCGAGGATCCGGACGCGGCCGCGCGGGCGATCCGGGACGGGCTGCGGGACGCGCTCGGCGTCGAGGTCGGGGTCCTCGTCACCGACACGTTCGGACGGCCGTGGCGGACCGGGCTCACCGATGTCGCCATCGGCGCGGCCGGCGTGCGGGTCCTCGACGACCTGCGGGGCGGCACGGACGCGCACGGGAATCCGCTCAGCGCCACCGTCGTCGCCACCGCCGACGAGCTCGCCGCCGCCGGTGACCTGGTCAAGGGCAAGGCCGCCGGGCTGCCGGTGGCCGTCGTGCGCGGGCTGCCCCATGTGGTGGCCGCGGACGGCTCGGAAGGGGAACCGGAAGGGGCGCGGAGCATGGTCCGGGGCGCGCGTGACGACATGTTCCGCCTGGGCACCTCCGAGGCCGTACGGGAGGCCGTCACCCAGCGGCGTACCGTACGGGCCTTCACCGACGAGCCGGTCGACCCGGGAGCCGTACGCCGTGCGGTCGCCGCGGCCGTGACCGCGCCGGCGCCGCATCACACGACGCCGTGGCGGTTCGTCCTGCTGGAGACGGCCGAGGCGCGCAGGCGGCTCCTCGACGCCATGCGGGACGCCTGGATCGCCGATCTGGAGCGGGACGGGAAGAGCGAGGAGTCCATCGCCAAGCGGGTGCGGCGCGGGGACGTGCTGCGCCGCGCGCCGTATCTCGTCGTGCCCTGTCTGGTCATGGACGGGTCCCACACGTACGGCGACGCCCGGCGGGACGCGGCCGAGCGCGAGATGTTCGTGGTCGCCGCGGGCGCCGGTGTGCAGAACTTCCTCGTCGCGCTCGCCGGGGAGCGGCTCGGGTCCGCGTGGGTGTCGTCGACGATGTTCTGCCGGGAGGTCGTACGGGACGTGCTCGGGCTGCCGGAGGGGTGGGACCCGATGGGGGCCGTCGCCGTCGGGCACGCGGCCGAGGAGCCGAAGGCTCGGCCGGAGCGGGACGCGGGGGCGTTCATCGAAGTCCGCTGATGCCGGACAGTCCTCTGATGCCGGGCAGTCTGCTGATACCGGGCAGTCCGCTGATGCCGAGTAGTCCGCCGATGTCGGGCGCGCAGGGCCTACTCTCTTAGGGCCCCTGTGCACCCCTAGGACATCCAGGACTCATTCGTGGCCGGACGATTCGATCCACGGCCCACGCGTACGACCGTGCGCGGCGGGCATGTCTCCGTGCCCGGACAGATACCGCGGCCGGCCGTCGTTGCCGGGCGTACGCGGAGCTGGACGCCGCCCTGGCCGCTCGATCTCGGGCTCGTGCTCGGGCCGTTGCGGCGGGGGCCCGCCGATCCGGCCTTCCGTACGACGCCGGACGGGTCCGTGTGGCGGGCCAGTCTCACGCCTGTCGGGCCCGGGACGCTGCGGGTCTCGGCACGCGGGGGTGTGGTGCGGGGCGAGGCGTGGGGGCCGGGTGCGGAGTGGCTGTTGGATCAGCTGCCGCGGATGCTCGGGGAGTTGGACGAGCCGGAGGCGTTCGAGCCGCGGCATCGGGTGGTGGCGCTGGCGCGGCATCGGCGGCCGGGGTTGCGGCTGACTCGTACGGGGTTGGTCATGGAGTCGTTGATTCCGTCGATTCTGGAGCAGAAGGTCACGACCGACGAGGCGTATCGGGCCTGGCGGCTGCTCGTGCGGAAGTTCGGGGTGCCGGCGCCCGGGTCCGCGCCCGGGCGGATGTATGTCATGCCGGAGCCTCGGGGGTGGGCGTTGATTCCCTCGTGGGAGTGGCATCGGGCCGGGGTCGACAACAAGCGGGCGTCGACGGTTCTGCGGGCGGTTCGGGTGGCTCGGCGGCTGGAGGAGGCGGTGGGGTTCTCGCCTGTTCAGGCGCGGGCCCGGTTGGAGCTGGTGGCTGGGATCGGGCCGTGGACCTCGGCGGAGGTTGTGCAGCGGAGTCATGGGGCGGCGGATGCGGTGACCGTGGGGGATCTTCATCTGCCGGGGATCGTGGGGTTTGCGTTGGCCGGGGACCGGGAGGCCGATGACTCCGTGATGCTGGAGTTGTTGGAGCCGTATGCGGGGCAGGGGGGTGGGCAGCGGCATCGGGCCGCGCGGCTCATTCTGTTGTCCGGGCGTACGCCGCCTCGGCGGCAGCCGCGGATGCCTCGGGGGGATATCGGGCGGCTTTGAGGTGTGTGGTGTGAGGGGCGGCGGGGTTTTTCGCCCCCGCCGCCCCTACCCGTCCCATCCCTGCGGGCTGCGCCCCCAGACCCCCGCCTATCGGCCTGAACGGCCTCGTCCTCAAACGCCGGACGGGCTGAGTGGGCTGGGTGGTTCGAGGCTACTGGTCCGATGAGAAGCGGAGTGCCGCCGGAGGGATTTGGGCGTCGCACCAGACTCGTACGCCCTCGCGGAGTTCGTTGTCCGGGCCTACCGATGCTCCGTCGCCGACTACGACTCCGGTGAGGATCGAGCGGGTGCCCACCTGGGCTCGGGCGCCGATCAGGGAGTCCGTGATGACCGCGCCCGGTTCGATCACGGCGTCGTCCAGGACCGTGCTGCCGGAGATGCGGGCGCCCTCGCCGACGACCGCGCCGGCGCCGATGACCGTGCCGCCGGTCAGTTTGGCGTCCGGGGCGACCGTGGCCGACGGCAGGACGAGGCAGTCGCCGCAGCGGCCCGGGACTGCCGGGGACGGGGCGCGGCCGAGGACCAGGTCGGCCGAGCCGCGGACGAAGGCGTGCGGAGTGCCCAGGTCCAGCCAGTAGGTCGAGTCGACCAGGCCCTGGAGGTGGGCTCCGCCGGCCAGCAGGTCCGGGAACGTCTCGCGTTCGACCGAGACCGGGCGGCCGGTCGGGATGGTGTCGATGACGGAACGGCGGAAGACGTACGCGCCCGCGTTGATCTGGTCGGTGACGATCTCCTCGGGCGTCTGGGGCTTTTCGAGGAACGCCTCCACGCGGCCGGTCCCGTCGGTGGGCACCAGGCCGTACGCCCTCGGGTCGGTCACCCGGGTCAGGTGCAGGGAGACGTCCGCGCCCGATGACTGGTGGGTGGCGACGAGGGCCGGTATGTCCAGGCCCGTCAGGATGTCCCCGTTGAAGATCAGGACCGGGTCGTCGGGGCCGGAGCGCAGGCGGGAGGCCACGTTTCGGATGGCGCCGCCGGTGCCGAGGGGCTCGTCCTCGGTGACGTACTCGATGTCGAGCCCCAGCGACGAGCCGTCGCCGAAGCAGGGCTCGAAGACCTCGGCCAGATAGGACGTGGCGAGCACGATGTGCTCGACTCCCGCCGCTCTCGCCCGTGCCAGTTGGTGCGTGAGGAACGGTACCCCGGCCGCCGGAATCATCGGCTTCGGCGTGTGCACCGTGAGAGGGCGCAGCCGGGTGCCTTTGCCGCCGACCAGGAGGATCGCTTCTGTCACCTGTCGTCTCTGCTTCCTGCTGGGGCCGGCCGAACTGTCATTCGGCCGGCCAGTGTATGCAGACCGTTCGATGGCTGTGGGGCGCCTCTTGATGGGTGGCTGTGGGGAGCCGTCGGGCATCGCCGCCCGGGCTTTCTCGGCTCTCGACGGTTCGCCGACCGGACCTCATCGTCCCTGGTAGCGGGCCGAACTTGCCCGGGTCTTGCCGAGCTTCGCGTAGAGCCGACCCCCCGGACACTCGGTAGCGAAACCGTCCCGATGACCGGAGATTACATTCAGTCGTACGTTCTTTCCTTTTCGGTAGAGATTTCCACCACCCGACTTGAGATACGTCTTGCCGCGCGGGTTCGCTCCGAAGAGGCCGAGCTTCCATGCCGTGAGCCGGGCGATGGCGTTCACCGCGGCAGCGGGCGGGGCCGAGGCGCCGAAGCTCCCGAGGACGGCGATCCCCATGCTGTTGGTGTTGAAACCGAGAGTGTGTGCGCCCATGACCGGCTTGGCCACACCGCCGGCCCGTCCCTCGTAGATGTTTCCGCACTTGTCGACGACGAAGTTGTAGCCGATGTCGCGCCAGCCGCTGCTCCTCACGTGGTAGCGGTAGATACTGCGGATGACTGAAGAGGCTTGCGCACAGCGGTAGTTGTTGCCCGAGGCGCTGTGGTGAACGAAGGCGGCCTTCACGGTCTTGGTGTAGCTGAAGTTCCGCTCGCGCAGCTTCTCGTCGGCGCCCCAGCCGCGGCGGGTGACGATGCGCGGCCGCGCGCCGATGTACGGCTTCACGCGTTGCCCGGCCGCCGTGTCCGCCATATCCGCGATGTCCCCGCGGGTCGCCAGCAGGTCGGCCTCCGTCTTCTTCTGGCTCAGTTGCGGGATCTCGGTGGCGCCGAGGGGCGCGAGGTCGGCGTTGACCGCGGAGGAGGCGGCGGACTCGACCGTCAGGGCGCTGACGCGCGGGGCCTCCGGTTCGGAGCCCCGGGGCGGGGGTTCGGCGCCGGGGTCGACCAGTTCGAGGTGCAGGCCTCTGGGGAGGGGTCCGGCGGTGACGGCCCGGCCGTCGGGGGCCGCCCTGCCGTCGGCTTCCGCCTGGACGCGGACCTCGACGCCGTCCGAGTCGCCGACCCACAGGGGGGCCGTGGAGCCGCGTACGCGTCCGGAGGTGCGCTCGGCGGTGTCCGGGTCGGCCGCGTGCTCGTGGTTGTGCGTGTCGACGTCCTGCCAGCCGGACCATCTGGTGGTGCCGGTCGCGCGGGTACGGACCTGGACGCGGCCGTGGAGTTCGGTGTCCGGGTTGTCCCAGACGACGCCGACGAGGGAGAAGTGACGTACGTCGCGTTGACGCAGGCCCTGGGTGGGGGCGGCGGGGGTGGGGGGCACGCTGCGGTCGCCGGAGGGCGGGGCGTCGGGGGTGGCGAGGGCGAGGGGGGCGAGCGGGAGGGACTGGGTGCTGCCGGGGACGGCCTGGTCGGGCATCGTCGGGCGGGTGGCCGGGGACACCGCCCGGGTGGCCCCCGTTGTCGCCGGGCTCGCAGCCGCCGGGTGGGCGCGTGCCGCTCGCTCGGGCGCCGGTCTCTCAGCCTCGGGTCTCTCGGCCGTCGGCCGCACGGTCGGCGTGCCGGCCGCGGCGTCGGAGGACAGCGAGAGGGGCAGGGCCAGGGCGGCCGCACAGGTGACGGCGATCGAGGAAGCAAGATGTCCACGCATGCCCCTGATCCTGGACATAGTCATACTTATCTGTCCATCCGGGATGTGACGGACCGTCGGTGTCGTTCGTCCGAACCGGTGGCCCGCACCCCTCCCTCCCGGCAGGCGTCCGCGTACGCTTGCGTCCCGTGACCGCCACCGACCGCACCCCTGCCGACCTGCTGCGATCCGCGCTCGCCACGGATCCCGCGCGGCCCCTGCTGACCTTCTACGACGATGCCACGGGCGAACGTGTCGAACTGTCCGTGGCCACCTTCGCCAATTGGGTGGCCAAGACCGCCAATCTGATCCAGAGCGAGCTGGCCGCCGAGCCCGGTGAGCGGATCGCGCTGCTGCTGCCGGCGCACTGGCAGACGGCGGTGTGGCTGCTCGCGTGCTCCTCGGTGGGCGTGGTGGCCGATGTCGGGGGTGACGCCGGTGCCGCCGACCATGTCGTGGCCGGGCCGGGGCAGTTCGATGCGGGGCTCGCCTGTTCCGGTGAGCGGATCGCGCTGTCGTTGGCGCCGCTCGGGCGGCGGTTCCCGCAGCCGCCCGCCGGGTACGCCGACTACGCCGTCGAGGTGCCCAGTCAGGGGGACCTCTTCCGGCCGTACGCGCCGGTGGATCCGGAGGGGGCCGCGCTGGTCGTCGCCGGGGCGGAGCTCACTGGCGCCGAGGTTGTCGAGCGGGCTCGGGGGGATGCGCCGGGGCTCGATCTGACCGGGCCCGGGTCGCGGATTCTGTCCGCGCTGCCGTATGACACGTGGGAGGGGTTGAGCGCCGGGCTGTATGCGCCGCTTGCCGTTGGGGGGTCTGTGGTGCTGTGCCGGAATCTGGCGCGGCTCGGGGAGGATTCGCTGGCCAAGCGGATTGAGAGTGAGCGGGTTACGGCTACGGCTCGCTGACGGTCCCTGCGGGGCTGGGGCCAGGCTGGGTGGGCCGGGACTGGGCAGGGTGGGCCGGGGCCGGGCTGAAAAGTAGGGCGCAGCCCGCTTTTCAGGGGCGCGGGGAACTGCGCGACCAGCCACAACGGACCCGCACCCGACAACACACCCCACGGGGCCTGGGGCGAAAAGGAAGAACCCTCTCCTCCATTCAGCCCATCCCCCAAAGCCCCCCGCCCTCACCCGGGTCATGGTCGTACCAGTAGGTCCCGTGCGGCATGAGGGGTGGGTGCAGATGTGAGTGGCGTCGGAGGCACGCCCTTGGGGCCCGGTGTGGGGGCGTCCGCCGGCGGGGGTGGCGGCGCGCGGCGTCGGCGGCGGTGGCTGGGGTATACGGCGGTCGGGGTGGGTGTGGTCGTGTTCGGGGCCGCGGGGGCCGGCTGGGCGATGTACGAGAAGCTGAGCGGGAACATCACGTCGGACAACGACGCCGCCGCCGAACTCGCCCGGTACGAGAAGGAGCGGCCCACGGCACTCGTGGGGGACGCGCAGAACATCCTGCTGATCGGGTCGGACTCGCGGTCGGGGGACGGGAACGGGAAGTACGGGCGGGACTCAGGTACCGAGCGGTCCGACACCACGATCCTGCTGCACCTCGCCGCGGACCGGCGCAGCGCGACCGCGGTCTCACTCCCCCGCGATCTGATGGTGGACGTGCCGGGTTGCCGCCGCCCGGACGGCGGCCGCACCGCGCCCGTGTTCGCGATGTTCAACTACGCCTTCCAGAGCGGGGGTTCGGCCTGCACGATCCGTACGGTCGAGAAGCTGACCGGTATTCGGATCGACCACCACGTGGTCGTGGACTTCAACGGGTTCAAGGACATGGTCGACGCGGTGGACGGCGTCGAGGTGTGTCTGAGCGAGCCGATCGACGACCGGGCCGCCAAGCTGAAGCTCCCGGCGGGCAAGGTGAAGCTCGACGGCGAGCAGGCCCTCGGCTACGTACGCGCCCGCAAGAGCATCGGTGACGGCAGCGACACCGACCGGATGGACCGCCAGCAGCGCTTCCTGGGCGCGCTCGTCAACAAGGTGCGCGGCAACGACGTACTGCTGAATCCCGTGAAGCTCTACCCGGTGCTCGACGCGGCGACCTCGTCGCTCACCACCGACCCGGGGTTGGCGAGCCTGCGGGGGTTGTACGACCTGGTGCGCGGCATGCGCAACATCCCTACGGAACGTGTGCAATTCCTGACGGTGCCGAGGGAGGCGTACGCCTACAACGCCAATCGTGACCAGCTCGTGGAGGCCGAGGCGGAGAAACTCTTCGAACAGCTGCGCAGGGACGCGCCGTTGGAAGTCGCCGAGGAACTTCCGGAGGATTCCGGCGTAAAGAGCGGTAATGCGGTGCCGGGTCGCGAGGAGACCCCGTACGAGGGCGGTGGAGAAGACGCGTACGACTCCTCGTACGACTACGAAGAGGAGTCGCGCGGTGACGAGAAGCCGGGTGTGAAACGGCCCGACGGCCCTGCCGGTACACCGGAACCGGCACCGACTTTTCACGGGAACACGGCCGCCCAGGACACCTGCGGGTAAAGCGCACACCAAGGCGGGGAACAGATGCTCTAAGAAATGCGTCGGATTGCCCAGTTGTAGGAACGTGGAATTTGTCACTGGCGTCGCTTGACGTCGAACTGGCCGGATAGTGTGAGCGATCCGGTGCACCCGGCCACCAGGATTGTCCTGAGGTCGAGCACTGGTTGGACCGACTGACCGAGCGTCTTTTGAGGGGGAAAGACGCCGCGTGGCCCCGACGGAGGACTCAGACAACCGTGGACGCGCAAGGCCGTGGGCGGGCGGACGACATCGACCCCGCAGACCAGTGGGTACTCAACCCGAACACCGGCGACTACGAACTGCGACTGCAGGCTTCCGCAGCGCAGCCAGGAGTGCCGGGCCCCCGTGCTCGCAGAGCAGCGGGCGGGGCTGCCGTCGCGCCCCCGCGCGGCCGCACCGCTCCGGGCAGAGAGCGCCGGGGAACGCCCCAGGAGGCGCCGGACCCCGACGTGCCCGGGCCGCGCAGGCGGCGTGCTCCGGAAGGTCCGCCGCCCGGCCGTCGCAAGGGCCGGCCGAAGAAGTCGAAGACCAAGAAGGCGCTGCTCTGGACCGGCGGCACGATGGCCTTCCTGCTGGTCGGGACGAGCACGGCCGGATACCTCTACTGGAAGCACCTGAACGACAACATCACGTCCGTCTCCGACGACGGCGCGGGCACCGGCGGCTTCAGCAAGGACCGCGCGATCAACATCCTGGTGATCGGCACCGACAAGCGCACCGGCGCGGGCAACGGGAGTTACGGCGACGCCAACAGCGCCGGGCACGCCGACACCACGGTCCTGCTGCATGTTTCCAAGGACCGTACGAACGCGACCGCGTTGAGCATCCCGCGTGACCTGATCACCGACATCCCGGACTGTCCCACGGAGCAGGCGGACGGCTCCAGCGAGGTCATCCCCGGCACCCAGCAGACCCGCTTCAACAACAGCCTCGGCCAGGAAGGCCGGACGCCCAGCTGCACGATGCGGACCGTCACCGAGCTGACCGGCATCACGCCGGACCACTTCATGGTGGCCGACTTCAACGCGGTCAAGACGCTGACCTCGGCGGTCGGCGGCGTCAAGGTATGTCTGGCCAAGGACATCAACGACCCGGACTCCAAGCTCAACCTGCCCAGGGGCGAGCACACCATCGAGGGCGAGGAGGCGCTCGCCTTCGTGCGCACCCGCCACTCCGTGGGCTTCGGCGGCGACCTGAGCCGGATCGAGCTCCAGCAGCAGTTCCTCAGCTCGCTGATGCGCGAGCTCAAGTCGAGCGACACCCTCACCAGTCCGACGAAGCTCCTGAAGCTGGCCGAGGCCGGCACCAAGGCGCTCACCGTCGACTCGAAGATCAGCAGCATCACCAAGCTCCGCGATCTCGGCCTGGAACTGGGCAAGTTCGACATGAAGAACCTCTCCTTCACGACAGTGCCCGTGGTCGACAACCCGGCCGAGAAGGTCAAGGCGACGGTCGTCCTGAAGGACGCCCAGGCCAAGGAGCTGTTCGGCCTGATCAAGGACGACGTGTCCCTCACCGCCGTCAAGCAGAAGGAGAAGAAGGAGAAGGCCGCCGTGGCCGCCCGGCTCAAGGGCTCCAAGGCCGAACCTTCCGAGGTGCGCGTCAGGGTCCAGAACGGCGGCGCCCCCGCCGGGTCCGCGCAGGAGACCCTCAACTGGCTGCAGCTCGAAGAGGGCGTGACCAAGTCCGAGAACGCGGGCAACGCCGGGGCGACGGTGCCGAAGACGACGCTGGAGTACGCTCCCGACCAGGCCGATCAGGCACGTACGCTGGCCGGCCTCATGGGTCTGCCCGGCTCGGCGATGAAGCCGGGCGAGAGCGTGACCAACTCCCAGGGCCTGCCCGCGATCTCGCTGACCCTGGGACAGGACTTCAAGGGGGCCGGGGTCTCACTGACCGCTCCGGCGGCCGGGTCGGCGGACGTCGACAAATCCACGGCAGACAAGGTTGAGTGCGCCGAGTAACCCACCGGGTCCCTCGTGCGTCTAACAGACGTACGGGGGATTCCGTGTGTCGGGCGCAGGGTGGGGAGGCAGGGAGATGGTGCAGAGCAGTGTGCGTGGGGAGGGGACCCGAGCACGTGACCGGTCGGCCGCGGGGGCGGGCGGCTCGCACAGTGGTGGGGCCACGCCGGAGGGGGGTGACGCCGGCGGTGGCCGGCGCGGCAGATCGCCGCGACGCCGCGGCAGACAGCACGGCATACTCCGGTGGTCCGCCGCGACTCTCGCGGTGCTCATACTGGGGGCGGCCGGCACCGGTTATCTCTACTACCAGCATCTGAACGGCAACATCCGCAAGGGCGAGCGCACCAGCGGGGACTCCAAGGCCGAGAAGGCGAAGCCGAACGCGGCCGGCCAGACACCGCTGAACATCCTGCTGATCGGCTCCGACAGCCGTAACTCCACGGAGAACGTCAAGCTCGGCGGCAGCAGGGACCAGGTCGGCAGCAAACCGCTGGGCGACGTCCAGATGCTCATCCACCTGTCCGCGGACCGCAAGAGCGCCGCCGTCGTGAGCATTCCGCGCGACACCCGGGTCGACATCCCGAAGTGCACGGATCCCGAGACCGACGAGACGTTTCCGGCGACCAACAACATCATCAACTCGTCGCTCGGCCGCGGCGGGGCCGGCTGCACCCTGGCCACCTGGCAGAACCTCACCGGCGTCTACATCGACCACTGGATGACGATCGACTTCGCGGGTGTGGTGAAGATGGCGGACGCCATCGGCGGTGTCGAGGTCTGTGTCGAGCACAAGATGTGGGACCGCCCGCTGCCCGGCACGCCCGGCGGCTCCGGCCTGCGCCTTGATGCCGGCAAGCAGAAGGTCAAGGGCAAGCAGGCACTGCAGTGGCTGCGCACCAGGCACGCCTTCTACAGCGACCTGGGCCGGGCCAAGGCCCAGCACATGTACATGAACTCGATGGTCCGCACGCTGAAGGACCAGAACGTCTTCACCGACGGCGGGCGGCTGATGGGCCTGGCCGAGGCGGCCACGAAGTCCCTGAAGGTCTCCGAGGAGCTCGGCTCGGTCAAGGAGCTGTACGACCTGGGTATGCAGCTCAAGACGGTGCCGGCCAACCGCATCACCTCGACGACGATCCCGACCGTCGTCGACCAGCAGAACGCCAACCACCTGGTCCCGGCGGGCGCCGACGCCGAGAAGATGTGGACGATGATCCGCGACGACATCCCGTTCGACAAGGGCGGGGACCCGAAGAAGAAGCCGGCCGCGGAGAAGGCCTCCAAGGACCCCGCGGCCGCGGACGACGAGATCGGTGTGATGGTGCGGAACGGCACGCGGTCGGCCACGCTCGGCCCGGTCGGCGGCAGGGCGAACGCGATCACCCAGCTGCTCGCCCAGCAGGGCTTCACCAAGGCGGCGGCCGACCAGTCGGCGGCGGTGGCCGAGGACAAGACGGTCATCCGCTTCCCGAGCGCCGAGCTGGAGGGCGACGCCCAGCGCGTCGCCAAGTCGCTGGGGATTCCGCTCAGTTCGGTGAAGAAGTCGACCGACGTCACCGGAGTCACCCTTGTCGTGGGCGCCGACTGGCGTACCGGCACGGCCTATCCGAAGCAGTCCGCGCCGAAGGCCGGGGAACTCCCCAAGGATGCCGACGCCGTGAGCGGTTCCGACAGCGACGCCTGCATGCCGGTGTACGAGCCGTACCGCCTCTGACGGTCGCCGGTCGGCGTGATGCGCGAAGGGGTCCCGTCCAGCGCGGACGGGACCCCTTGGCGCATCGGTGATCAGATTTCGCTCAGTACCGCCGGCCGCCGCGAGGCGATGACCTTCTTCGCCAGCGACTTCGGGCTGGTCAGGAAGCCGAAGCCCCACGACATGTGCATCGTGGCGAGGGCGACGGGAATCTGCAGCCGCGCCTTCAGCGGCAGCCCCTTGCCCGCGGGGACGGACCCGAGGGCGATCGCCGCGAGGTAGCCGCCCGGGATCAGGAAGCCCAAGGGGTTCAGGGCCGCGCCGACCACGATGCCCGCCGCGATCGCGCAGACCGCGACCGGCGGGGCGAGGTAGCGCAGGTTGATGGAGCCGGAGTGGTAGCGGGCGACGACGTGGCGCCAACGCCCGTAGTCCTTGTACTGCTTGGCCAGCGCCTTCACCGAAGGGCGCGGGCGGTACGAGACCCGCAGCTCGGGCGAGAACCAGATCAGCCCGCCCGCCTCCCTGATCCGGAAGTTCAGCTCCCAGTCCTGGGCGCGGATGAACTCCTCGTTGTAGCCGCCCTGTTGCTCCAGGGCCTCGCGGCGGAAGACACCGAGGTAGACCGTCTCGGCGGGCGCGGCCTCACCACCCGTGTGGAAGGCCGCGTTCCCGACACCGATCTTCGACGTCATCGCGGCGGCGACCGCGTGCTCCCAGTCGTTCTCGCCCTCGGCGTGCATGACGCCGCCCACGTTCTGCGCGCCGGTCTCCTCCAGAAGGCGGACGGCGGTCGCGATGTAGTTCGGCGAGAGGATGCCGTGCCCGTCGACGCGTACCACGATCGGGTGGCGGGACGCCTTGATCGCGGCGTTCAGCGCGGCGGGCGTGCGGCCGGTCGGGTTCGGGACCGTGTGGACACGGGGGTCTTCTGCTACGAGTTCGGCCGCGATCTCGTCCGTACGGTCCGTGGAGGGACCGATGGCGATCACGACCTCCATCTCGCCCGCGTACTCCTGGGCGAGGATCGCTTGGACGGCTCCGCGCAGATGCCGTTCCTCGTTGAGGACGGGCATGATCACGGACACGGCGGGAAGCTGCACGTCGGGCTTGGCGTTCATCGCGGATTACGTTACCGCGAACGGGGGACACCGACGCGCGCCGCCCGGTCCTCGCACCGGTCCGCAGATCGTATGGGCCTACGGTGCTCACGGACCGCCACACCCGGCCGACGCGGAGGTGTCCGCCTTGCCCACGCCGCCCCGCCCACCCGCACGCCCTCAGCGGCCCCGCCCGGCGCGGCCCCCCGTACGGCGCGGCCGGCCGCACTGGGCCATGCGCGTGGTGACCTCGCTGTCCGTGGCGGTGCTCGCGGCGGCCGGTATCGGGCACGCGGTGGTCACCGGTCTCGACGCCGACATCAACCGGATCGACCCCTTCAAGGACATGAAGAACCGTCCCGAGCGGGGCCACGGCATGAACGTGCTCCTCGTCGGCACCGACGGCCGGGACCGCATCACACCGGCCGAGAAGAAGAAGTACCGGCTCGGCGGCGCCCCCTGCCACTGCACGGACACGATCATGATCGTGCACATCTCGGAGGACCGGCGGCGGGCCAGCATCGTCAGCCTGCCGCGCGACTCGTACGCCGAGACGCCCGCGCACCGCGACCGGACCACCGGCAAACTGCACCGCGCGCACCCGGTCAAGCTGAACGCCGCGTACGCCGAGGGCGGGCCGCAGCTGACGGTACGGACCGTCGAGAACATGACCCACGTGAAGATCGACCACTACCTGGAGGTCGACTTCACCAGCTTCATGAAGACCGTGGACGTGCTCGGCGGCGTACGGATGTGCACGGCGCGGCCGCTGAAGGACTCGTACACCGGGCTCGACCTGCCGGCCGGGACGCACGACCTGAACGGCGGGCAGGCACTCCAGTACGTACGCTCGCGGCACATCGACGGTGCCGCTGACCTCGGCCGGATGCAGCGCCAGCAGCGGTTCATGGCCTCACTGATCGCCCGGGCCACGTCGTCCGGGGTGCTGCTCAACCCGATCAAGTTCCGTGACGTGACGGGGGCCGTGCTCGGCTCGGTCCGCGCGGACAAGGGCTTCGGGACGAACGAGCTGATCGACCTGGGGCGGGCGATGCGGGCGTTCTCGCCGTCCTCCTCGGAGTTCACGACGGTCCCGATCGGGAAGATGGGGTACGCCGTGAAGGGCATCGGTTCGACCCTGAAGTGGGACGAGAAGAAGGCGGGCCGGCTCTTCCGGACCCTGCGCGACGACAAGCCGCTCGCCCCGCACCGGGTGCGTGCGAAGGCCCTGCGCGTCGATGTCGCCCCGCAGCAGATCCGGGTCCAGGTCGAGAACGGCACGATGACCGCCGGGCTCGGCAGGCGCGTGGACAGCGGCCTCGCCGCCACCGGGTTCCGCACGACGCGGACCCCCGTGAACGCCCTCGACCGCTCCGTCCGGCGGACGGTCATCCAGTACGACCCCCGCTGGGACCGCTCGGCGAAGTCCCTCGCGGCCGCCCTGCCGGGCAGCGAGCTGCGGCCGATGACGGGCCGGGGCCCCCTGATGAAGGTGATCGCGGGAACCGACTTCAAGGAGGTCAGGAGGGTACGGGCGGAGGACCCGACACAGGGCGAGTTCAAGGCGGTAACGGGCGACCAGGTGGCATGCCCGTAGACCACCAATCCAAAGAGGCCTCACCTCCGAATCCCCGGGTGAGGGGGGCGCGCCCCCAAGGGGCGCGGGGCTGTGACATGTGCGGCTCCGCCGCGTGGGCGCGACAAGCCTCCACCGGCCCGCAGCTTCCGTACGACCTCCCCGGAGCTACAGATCCAGCCCCTCCGCGGAGCGCTTGGCCCGCAACTCCATGATCGCCCGGCGCCGAGCCAACCGGTGCGTACGCCGAATCTGCGCCTCCTGGTAACGCCGCTCATCCCGCTCACTCTCAGGGAGAACCGGCGGCACCCGACGAGGCTTGCCATCGGCGTCGACCGCGGCGAAGACGAGGTAGGCCGACCCGACCTGCTGGGGTGGCGTGGACTCGTTCCAACGCTCGGCGAGGACCCGGACACCGACCTCCATCGACGTACGACCGGTCCAGTTCACCTGTGCCTTCACATGGACCAGGTCCCCTACGCGCACCGGTTCCAGAAACGCCATCTCGTCCATGGAGGCCGTCACGGCGGGCCCGCCGGAGTGCCGCCCGGCCACCGCACCGGCCGCGTCGTCGACCAGTTTCATGATCACACCGCCGTGCACCGTGCCCAGAAGGTTGGTGTCGTTGTGGGTCATGATGTGGCTGAGAGTGGTCCGGGAGGCCGAGGTCGGCTTGCCCGGAATTTCGTATTCCGGGGCTGGGGCCTGGTCTGTCATGGCCCCCACCTTATGCCGGGGTGCGCAAGGCCTGAATTGCATCAGGTCTGCAACAGCGGTGGTGCGATTTTCCACAGACCCTTGTATGCCACATACTCGGGCACTGCACACTGGGGCGCATGAGCGATTGGTCCCAGGGATGGTCCGGAGACAACGGCGGCGACCGTCACGGCCGCGGCAGCGCGAGCGCCCAGCCCGAGGGCGCCCGTGTGATGCGGCAGGTGCAGCGCGGCCCGGGCTCCGTCCCAGGCCAGTCCGCGCCGCCCCACGGGGTCCCGCCACAGCCGGCGTACACCGACGGTTACGGCGAGGACCCTTACAACAACGGGTACAACACGGGCCAGGTCTACGGCACGCCTGGCGGTGGCGGTCCGCAGGACCCGCCCGACGGGTACGGACGCGGTCCGCGGCCCGCGCCGAACTGGCGCAGGCGGATCAAGTGGACCGCGATCACGGTGGTCACCGTGCTGGTCGTGGTCTCCGTGGGCACGTACTTCTGGGCGGACTCGAAGCTCAAGCGTGAGGTCGACCTGTCGAAGGTGATCGAGCGGCCCGACGGGGGCGAGGGCACGAACTACCTGATCGTCGGCTCGGACAGCCGCGAGGGCCTGTCCGACGAGGAGAAGAAGAAGCTCCGCACGGGCTCCGCCGAGGGCAAGCGCACGGACTCGATGATGATCCTGCACGTCGGCGGCAACGGGAACACGATGATCTCGCTGCCGCGCGACTCGAACGTCACGATCCCGACGTTCGTGGGCTCCGAGTCCGGCAAGACCTTCCAGGGCACCGGCCGTCAGGTGAAGCTGAACGCGGCGTACGCGGAGGACGGCCCCGAGCTGCTCGTGCGGACCGTCGAGTCCAACACCGGGCTGCGCATCGACCACTACGCGGAGATCGGCTTCGCCGGCTTCGCGAAGATCGTCGACGCGGTGGGCGGTGTCGAGCTGGACATCCCCAAGGCGTTCAAGGACACGAAGTCCGGCGCCGACTTCCAGGCGGGCAAGCAGACCCTGAACGGCGAGGAGTCGCTGGCCTTCGTCCGTACGCGCTACGCGTTCGCCAGGAGTGACCTGGACCGTACGAAGAACCAGCAGAAGTTCCTCGCGGCCCTGGCGTCCCAGACCGCGACGCCGTCCACGGTCCTCAACCCCTTCAAGCTCTACCCGACCATGGGCGCCGGCCTCGACACCCTCACCGTCGACAAGGACATGTCCCTCTGGGACCTGGGCTCCATGTTCTGGGCCATGAAGGGCATCACCGGCGGCGACGGCAAGTCGATGAACATGCCGATCTCGGGCAACGCCGCCAACGGCAACCTCCAGTGGGACACCGCCAAGGTCAAGACCCTGGTGGACCAGCTGAAGAACGACGAGAAGGTGACGGTGTCGGGGGACTGAGCCGGCCCGGTTCGGAGCCCGTAGCCAGCCCACACAGAGACAGGCCCCCGGCGTGACGCCGGGGGCCTGTTCTGTGTGGGCTGGCTACGGCAGGTTCCTCGCCATTACGATCCGCTGGACCTGGTTCGTGCCTTCGTAGATCTGCGTGATTTTCGCGTCGCGCATCATCCGCTCGACCGGGTAGTCGCGGGTGTACCCGTACCCGCCCAGCAGTTGGACCGCGTCCGTCGTGACCTCCATCGCCACGTCCGAGGCGAAGCACTTGGCCGCCGCGCCCTGGAAAGTGAGGTCGCTGTCGCCGCGCTCGGACTTCGCCGCCGCCTGGTACGTCAGGGCGCGGGCGGCCTCGATCTTCATCGCCATGTCCGCCAACATGAACTGGATGCCCTGGAATTCGGCGATCGCCTTGCCGAACTGCTTGCGCTCCTGGACGTAGCCCTTGGCGTAGTCGAGGGCACCCTGGGCGATGCCGAGGGCCTGGGCCGCGATGGTGATGCGGGTGTGGTCCAGGGTCTTCATGGCGGTGGCGAAGCCGGTGCCCTCGTCGCCGATCATGCGGTCGGCCGGGATGCGAACGTTGTCCAGGTAGACCTCGCGGGTCGGCGAGCCCTTGATGCCGAGCTTCTTCTCCGGGGCGCCGAAGGAGACGCCCTCGTCCGACTTCTCGACGACGAAGGCCGAGATGCCCTTCGAGCGCTTGGTCGGGTCGGTGACCGCCATCACCGTGTAGTACTCGGAAACGCCCGCATTCGTGATCCAGCGCTTCACGCCGTTGAGGACGTAGAAGTCGCCGTCGCGGACCGCCCTGGTCTTCATGCCCGCCGCGTCCGAGCCCGCGTCCGGCTCGGAGAGGCAGTACGAGAACATCCCGTCGCCCTTGGCGAGCGGCGTCATGTACTTCTTCTTCAGCTCCTCGGAGCCGGACAGGATCACCGGGAGGGAGCCGAGCTTGTTCACCGCGGGGATCAGGGACGAGGACGCGCAGACGCGGGCCACCTCCTCGATCACGATGACGGTGGCGAGCGCGTCGGCACCCGAGCCGCCGTACGACTCCGGTACGTGCACCGCGTGCAGGTCCGAGGCGACCAGCGCGTCCAGGGCCTCCTGCGGGAACCGGGCCTCCTCGTCCACCGCGGCGGCGTACGGCGCGATCTTCGCCTCGGCCAGTGAGCGGATCGCGTCACGGAGCATGTCGTGCTCCTCGGACGGGCGGTACAGGTCGAAATCAGCCGATCCGGCCAAGGTCTCTCACGCTCCAAAGACGCTAATTACCGTTAAGTAACCCAAATTTTAGGGGCCTGGCCACACGAGTGATACGTGAGCTTGGCGACAAGCTCGACCACAGGGGGAAATCTGCCCCATGAGGCACTGGTCAGACACCGGTGAGGCCCTCGAACACACCCCGACTATGCTCGTGCAGCGCACTCAAGGACACCACCCCAGGAGCACTCATGGCCCTCAAGATCACCGTGATCGGCACCGGCTACCTCGGCGCCACCCACGCCGCTGCCATGGCCGAGCTCGGTTTCGAGGTGCTGGGCCTTGACGTGGTGCCCGAGAAGATCGAGATGCTCCAGCGGGGCCGGGTCCCGATGTACGAGCCGGGTCTTGAGGACCTGCTGCGCAAGCACGTCGCCGGCATCGAGGGTTCCAGCGGGCGGCTGCGGTTCACCATGGACTGGGCGGAGGTCGCGGAGTTCGGCGACGTCCACTTCGTGTGCGTGAACACACCGCAGAAGCGCGGTGAGTACGCGTGCGACATGTCGTACGTGGACGCCGCCTTCGAGTCGCTCGCCCCGCACCTGAAGGGCCCCGCCCTCGTCGTCGGCAAGTCCACCGTGCCCGTCGGTTCCGCCGACCGGCTGGCGGCCCGCCTGGCCGAGCTCGCACCGGCCGGCGAGGACGCCGAGCTGGCCTGGAACCCGGAGTTCCTCCGTGAGGGCTTCGCCGTGCAGGACACGATGCACCCCGACCGCATCGTCGTCGGCATCCGCAGCGAGCGCGCCGAGAAGGTGCTGCGCGAGGTGTACGCGACGCCGGTGGCCGAGGGCTCGCCCTTCGTGGTGACCGACTTCCCGACCGCCGAGCTGGTGAAGACCTCCGCGAACTCCTTCCTCGCGACCAAGATCTCCTTCATCAACGCGATGGCCGAGGTCTGCGAGGCCGGGGGCGGCGATGTCGTGAAGCTCGCCGAGGCGATCGGGTACGACGACCGGATCGGCAAGAAGTTCCTGCGCGCCGGGATCGGGTTCGGCGGCGGCTGTCTGCCGAAGGACATCCGCGCGTTCATGGCCCGGGCCGGTGAGCTCGGCGCCGACCAGGCGCTGACCTTCCTGCGCGAGATCGACTCGATCAATATGCGGCGGCGCGGTCAGATGGTGGATATGACGCGCGAGGCGCTCGGTGGCGGTTCCTTCCTCGGGAAGCGGATCGCGGTACTCGGCGCGACCTTCAAGCCCGATTCGGACGACGTCCGGGATTCCCCCGCGCTGAATGTCGCCGGGCAGATTCATCTGCAGGGCGGTCAGGTCACGGTCTACGACCCCAAGGGCATGGACAACGCGCGGCGGCTCTTTCCGACGCTGGGGTACGCGGAGACGGTCGAGGACGCGGTACGCGGGGCCCATGCCGTCCTGCACCTCACCGAGTGGCGCGAATTCCGCGAGCTGGACCCGGCGGTGCTCGGCGAGGTCGCGACGGACCGCCTCGTCCTCGACGGCCGCAACGCCCTCGACCCGGCGACGTGGCGGGCGGCGGGCTGGACGTACCGGGCGATGGGACGACCGACGGCCTGAGCCGTACGGGTCGGGTCGGCCCGACGGCCTGAGCCGTATGGGCGGGCGCATTCCCTGCGCGCGCTCCACGCGTTTCCCCCGCATTCCACACCCGTTCCCCACCATCCCCTTGCTCTCTTCCCATTCCCTTCCCGTTTCTCTCCCATTCCGCCTCTCCCATGGGTTCGAATTCAATTCGAGTAATGTGACGGAATTGGCGTGCCTTGTACGCCGATTCTTCACAGCCGCAATGCGCGGAATAACGTCGTTGTAGCCCGTTCTCACAACAGGGGTCCCCCCGAAAGAGAGCCAGGCAACAGGCGATTAACCAACGCGTAGCCGTGCGGAATCCGACCGCCACTCCACTGGTCCGCGTCAAGCGACATTCGTCGATCCGGATTGACCGGACCATGCCAGGAGTGATCATGCCCCTGTTCCGTCGGGCGGACTGGCCACGGGATCACCGCGACGAGGTGGTCGCGGGAGCACTCGTGGGCGCCGTGGTGATCGTGCTCGGCTACGCCTCGGGGATCGGCGCGACACCGTCGTCGGGCTCCGCGCAGGGCGCCGTACCGCCCGCGTCACCGCCGGCGGCCACCGCGCCGCAGAGTCCGATGCCGACACCCGCGCCGACTCAGGACATGCCCGGGGGCTTCGCTCCCGCGCCCCAAGTCCCCATCGGCGGAGGCGGGTTGCCGGTGGGCTGGGGTGGTTTGCCGGTGGGCCCGGGCGGCGTGCCGGTCGAGGGCGGTGGCCACGACGGTCACGGCGGGGCCGGAGGCGGGAGCGACGGCGAGTCCGGCGGCGGACACGACGGCCACGGCTCGTCGCCCACCCCCACGCCCACTCCGGCCCCCTCCGGCTCCACCGGCGAGGAGCCCCCGGACGGCTCCTGCGACGACGGCGACGTACGCCTCGTACAGCCCCTGCTCACCGGAATCGCCGGGCTCACGGGCCAGGTCCTCGACCTGGCGGGCGGTACGGAACCGGAGCCCACTCCCACACCCGAGCCAGGGCCGTCTCAGGCCTCCCCGTCCTCCCCGTCCGCCCAGTCCGCCCTCTGCCTGGGCATCGCCACGCCGAGCCTCCTGGGGGCCACCCCATGACCCGACGCCGGCGCCGACGCCTCCTCGTGGTGCTCCTCACCTCCCTCGTCACCTCCCTCCTCTACGTCCTCACCTGTGCGCCCCTCGCCTCCGCCCACACCGACCTGGTCGGCTCGACCCCCAAGGACGGCGCGGAGTTCGGCAAGGCGCCCAGCCATCTCACCCTCACCTTCGACGAGCCCGTCGACCTGGCCGACGTACGCGTCATGACGCCGGACGGCGACCGGCTCCCCCTCTCCCGCGCCCCGCGCAAGGGCACCGACACCGTGCGCGCCGCCCTGTCCGGCGTACCTCCGGAGACCGGCGAACTCGCCCTCACCTGGTCGGTCATCGACGAGGAGGACGGGCACGCCTCCTCCGGCCGGCTCACCTTCGGCATCGGTACGCCCGCGCCCGCCGCCACCCAGGACCGCGGCGACGAGGCCGCCCCCTCCGCACCCTCCCCCTCGGTGCGTCGTGGCCTCGTCGCCGCTCGCTGGACCGGCTATCTCTCGCTGGCCCTGTTCATCGGCGGGCTCGCGTTCGTCGCCCTGCTCTGGCCGGGCGGGGCGGGTGAGCGCCGGGCGCGGACCCTGCTCGCGCTGGCCTGGGCGGCCGGGCTGCTCTCGACGGTCGCGGCGATCGGACTGCAGGGCGCGTACGCCGGGTTGGGCGGCCTGCGCGACGCCCTCACCGCGTCGGCGTACGCCGATGTCCTCACCACCGAGCCCGGTATCGCGCTCGCCGCCCGGGGTCTGCTGTGGGTGCTGGCCGCGGTGGTGCTGAGCGCGCTGTTGCAGGGCGGTGGCCGCACGGCCCGCTCCCCCGGCTGGCGGGTGGGCGCCCTCGCCGTCTCGCTCGGGCTGCTGCGTACGACCGGTATGACGGGCCACAACTCCGAGGGCCCCGAGCCGACTTGGGGTGCGCTGGCCGACCTCGTCCATCTGCTCGGCGCGAGCCTGTGGATCGGCGGTCTGGCCATGCTCGCGGTGGCCGTGCTACCGCGCCGGGACCCCGACGAGCTGGCGCTGGTCGTGCCCGGCTACTCGAAGCTCGCCGGCGTGTCCGTGGCCGCGATCGCCGGCGCCGGGCTCGTGCTCGCCTGGCAGGTCGTGGGCTCGTACAACGCGCTGCTGCACACCTCGTACGGGCAGTTGCTGCTGGTCAAGACGGCCGTACTCGCCCTCGTTCTGCTCGCCGCGCAGCGCAGTCGTCAGTGGGTGCGCTCGCGTCTCGATCTCGCCGTGCTGCTGCGCGGCGACGCCGCCACCGTGCGGCCCTTCGGTTACTCGGTCGCGGCCGAGACGGGGCTCGTCCTCGTCGTGCTCGCCGTGACGAGTCTGCTGGTCACGGCCGATCCCGGTCGCTGAAATCCCCACACGGACAAGGGAGTTGCTTTGACGCACAGTAATGACACCGACACCGACACCGGGGAACGGCGTCGTCGGGCGCCCGCCGGGAACCGGACCCTGCTCGTCGCCGGGCTCGGTGCGTCCTTCGCGGCGGTGCTCAGCCTGGGACTGCTCCAGGCGACGGCCGGTTCGGCGTCGACGACCGACTCGGCGGCGGGCGCGGCTCAGGCGCCCGCAGCCGCGGCGGCCGAGGCGCGGCCCGCGGCAGCCGCCGCGGCGGCCCACCAGGTCGACATCATGGGCAACAAGTTCGGCGACGGAAAGCAGCTCGTCGTCAAGGTCGGCGACACCGTCCAGTGGACCAACCACGACACGGCCCCGCATACGGTCACCACCACCAAGGGCCCGAAGAAGTTCGACTCGGGCACCCTGCAGAAGGGCGACTCCTGGTCGTACACCTTCACCACGGCGGGGACGTACGAGTACTACTGCGCGGTGCACCCGGACATGGTGGCGTCCGTCAAGGTCGTCGCTGACGACGGCGGGTCGACCGGCGGGTCGACCGGCGGGTCCAGCGGGGGCACGTCCGGTGGTTCCACGGGCGGCTCCACCGGCGGTACGTCGGGCGGCTCGACCGGGGGCTCGACGGGCGGCACCGGCGGCACGAGCGGTGGGTCCACCGGCGGCACGTCCGGCGGCAGCACCGGCGGAACCAGCGGTGGCAGCACCGGTGGATCAACAGGCGGCGGCACCGGTGGTGGCGACGGCGGCGACGAGCAGTGCGCCAGCGCCCAGGACGTACTGATGCCGATCCTGCACCACCTCAACGCCGCTCACCTGGAGCGTTCTCCGGGTGAGCAGGTGCAGGACGCGCTGGCCCTCGACTCGTACATCAAGACGCACACCGTATGGATCGAGTCCATCCTCACGCCCGCCACGGAAGGCGGCGGCGCGGTCGTCGACGACACCCTCAGTGTGCTGCTCCAGCACATCAACTCGGCACACCTGGAGGAGTCGCTCGGCCAGCAGGTCACCGACCTGCTCAACGTCGACAGCTACGTGAAGATGCACACGGTCTGGGCCGAGCACCTGCTCGAACCGACCACGAGCTACCTGACCAACAGCTGCTGACAGCGAGCACGAGGAGGACGCCGGGCCGGCCGAGGCTCAGTCGGCCGGCCCGGCGTCCGTCGCTCATTCTGCCCCGCCCCGTTTTTCCCCGGAAGGAGAAACCGGATGACGACCGTCACCCTGCCCACCGTCTCCCCGCACCCCGGCCGGTACGCCGTCGCGCCCGGCCGGTCGTTCGTCGAACTCAGCGCCCGGTACGGGCCGTTGCCCACTCGACGGCGTCGCCTCACCCTGGCCGGGGCCTCGCTCATGATGCCGGAGTCGGACGACGACCGGCCGGTGTTCCGCTTCGACTTCGACCTCGGCGGCACCACGGGCGCCTCGCTCGTCTCCGACGAGCACGGGGAGCCGCTGGGCCCCCTGAGCGACGGACGGCGGTTGCAGCTGACCGCCGACCTCGTCATCAAGGGCGTGGCCTTCCCCGCGCTGCTGGCGCTGCGCGTGGTCTCGTGCGCCGAGGACCGGCTGCTGGTGGTGGTCTCGGCCCGGCTCCCGTACCGGCTGCTGAGCCGCGCCACCGGCTTCCGGCTGCCGCGGCCGGTCCCGGCGACCGAGCTGCGGCTGCTGCTCGCCGGGGAGTTCGCGTGAGGGCGGGGCGGCAGGCCACCGGGGTCGTCGGAATCGCCGTACTGGCCCTGCTCGTACCGGTGTTGCTGCTGTGGGCGGCACCCGGGAAGGCCTCGGCGGCCACCTACCGGGTGGCGATGAAGGGGTACGCGTTCGGACCCGCGACCCTGACCGTCCCGGTGGGCTCCACGGTGACCTGGACCAACCAGGACACCGCCCCGCACGACGTGAAGACCACGTCCGGGCCCGTCTCGATCCACTCGCCGATGCTGGAGAAGGGGCAGAGCTGGAGTTTCACGTTCACGACGGCCGGGTCGTACGGGTACTACTGCACCGTGCATCCGGACATGACAGCCCGGATCATGGTCCAGCCGGCGGCGACTTCGGCGGCGCCGAGCCATACCCACGCGGGTGGGGACGAGCACGACCACGACGAGGGCGGCGCCGGAGCCGGAACCGGGGCCGGGCAGCGTCCGGCGACCCCGACTCCGCCCGCCACGGCGAACTCGGCATCGCGCACCAAGTCCCCCTCATCCTCATCCTCGTCCGCCAAGTCCCCCTCGGCACCGGCCACTTCGGCCCCGGCGGCCGCCGCCCCGGCGGCCAGCCCGGCGGCCCCTCCGCAGGCCGTCGAACCGGTCGCCTCCGCCCGACGCCTCGACGGCCTGCTCGTCCTGGCCGGGGTGGTGGCGGGCGTAGCCGTACTGTGCCTCCTCCTGGTCGGCTCCCGCTCGGCGGCGAGGGAGGGGCAGGACTCGAACTAGAACAGGCTGCGAAGAACAACAGGCCGCCGATACTGGCTACTTGGCGCGGTAGCGGCGCATCTTCGCCCGTGCGCCGCAGACCGACATCGAGCACCATCGGCCGCGGCCCGCCGGGCTGCGGTCGTAGTACGCCCAGTGGCAGTCCGGCGCCTCGCAGGCCTTGAGCCGGAGCCAGGTGCCCGCGACGAGGGACTCGGCGACGGCCGCGGCCACCCGGGACGCGAGGGCGGCCGGGCCCGCAGGCTCCGCCGGGTCCGCCGGGCGGAGACTCGCCGAACCGTCCGCCGCGGCCACCGTCACGACGAGCGGGGCGGACGCGAGCAGCTCGTCCAGGGGGCGCACCTCGCGATGCGCCGGATGGCCCGCGTGCGCGAGACAGACGGCACGCAGCGACTCGCGCAGCTCGCGCGCGCCCGCCACCTCCCCCTCCGTCAGGCCCAGTGCGGCCCGCCCGTCGGCCGTGTCCAGGGAGTCGGCGCCCGACTCGATGTCCAGGGTGTTCACCAGGGACTGGATCAGGGTCAGTCCACCGGGAGCGGGCGCTCGGTCATTCATGCTTGCGACGTTACCTCTTATGCGGGAGCATGCAGTAACCGTTACCGGCTAAGCCCACATAGAGGTAACGCAACCGAGGAGGAAGCCATGGCTCTCGCCAAGCTGGGCGCCGTCGTCCTGGACTGTCCCGATCCGCGTGCGCTCGCCGGGTTCTACGTCGAGGTGCTCGGCGGGACCGTGGAGGCGGACGGTGACGACTGGTACGACCTGCGGGTGCCCGGCGGACAGACGCTGGCGTTCCAGGCCGCCCCCGGCCACGTACCGCCGAAGTGGCCGGCGCCGGACGCCTCGCAGCAGTTCCACCTCGACGTGACCGTGGACGACCTGGACACGGCCGAGAAGGGCGTGCTCGCGCTGGGCGCCAAGGCGCTGGACGCGGCGGACCGGTCGCGCAGCTGGCGGGTGTACGCCGATCCGGCGGGGCATCCGTTCTGCCTGTGCGCCTGCTGAGGCCGACGCCGGCTCGATCCTTCCTGACGCGGTCCGGCCGCTCAGCCGTCCAGCTCGGCGATCTTCGCCGTGGACGGGTCGCGGCGGCCGCGGGCGGCGCGGGCCGTGAAGTCCGCGCCGCGCAGCACGCGTTGGACATTGCCCCAGGTGAGCAGCGCCACGTCGGACTCGGACCAGCCGCGGACCAGGAGCTCGGCGATGAGCTTCGGGTAGCCCGAGGCGTCGGGCAGGTCCTGCGGGTGCGCGGCCCCGGAGTCGTACGTCCCCGAGAGGCCGACGCACTCCGGGCCCGCGATGCCGCGTACGTGGTCGAGGTGGTCGGCGACGTCCCGTACCGACGGGCCCGTCTGCTCGGCGGTCAGCGGCACCAGGCACAGGCCCTTGTTCGCGCCGAGCTCGGCCAGCGTGTCGTCGGGGAGGTTCGCCGGGTGGGGGCGCAGGGCGCGGGCCGCGGAGCGGGTGCACAGGACCGGGGCCTTCGAGACCCCGAGGACCCGGGTGACGGTCGGGTCGGAGGCACCGGAGAGATCGGCGAGCACGCCGAGCCGGTTCATCTCGCGGACGACCTCCTCGCCGAACCTGGTGAGCCCGTTCTTTCCCGCCCAGGAAGCGCCGGAGAGGGTGAGGACACGTAGGCCGAGGGTGTGCAGGGCGCGCAGGATGCCCAGCGAGTCGCCCAGCGCCGCCGCGCCCGCCGGGCCGAGCAGCACGGCCACCCGCCCGCAGTTCCTGGCATCCGTGACCTGCGCCGCGCTGAGCGCCATCCGCAGGCCCTCGGGATGCGCCTCCACCACCGTCTTGACCAGGTCGAGCTGCTCCAGCGTCGCGCCGACGGCCCGCTCGCCGACGAGTCCCTCGGGCAGATGCAGCGACCAGAACAACGCGCCCACGTGTCCCTCCCGCAGCCGGGGCACATCCGTGTCGATGGTGCTCTCGCCGAGCTCCAGGTCGTACCAGGCCAGATGCCGCAGCGCCCACGGCAGCCCGCTGTACCCGTCGGCGACGGGGTGCGCGGCGAGCAGCGCGTGCGCCCGGGCCAGCGGATCACCGCCCGCACCGGCATCGGCATCGGCATCAAGGTCACCGTCACCGTCACGCTCGAGTTCGCGTTCGACGTCCGGGACCTTCAGCGCTTCCGGCTCGAACTCCCTCTCAAGAGCGGGGTGGTCCAGTTCGCCGACCTCGGCGGTGGTGTGCAGTTCGTCCTGCAGATCAGCCATGGCGGCGCTCCGGGGTCCGGGGGTGGCGACAGGTGTAGCCACCGTGACACGGGAGCGGGACGGGGTCTCGGTGGGTGACGCGTTCGGGGTACCGCCGTGCCCCTTCGGCCGCTCCCCGTCGGCCGCGCTCCTTCAGAGGTCGTTCACGTCGACCAGCCCGTCCTGGACGGCGCGGGCGACCAGGCTTGCCTTGGTCCGCGCGGGGCGGCCGACGTTCGCGTACTTGATCCGCACGCGGTCCAGATACGAGTTGACCGTTCGTACGGAGATGCCGAGACGCTGTGCGACCAGCTCCTTCGACTCCGACTGGAACCACTCGATGAGCACGTTCTCCTCGCGCGCGGAGAGCTGGGGGCGGTCGGCGCGGGTGTTCGTTCCCAGCGCGCCGGCCAGCGCGGGCGGCATGTAGGGCCGCTCATCGGCTGCCGCGAGGGTCGCCTCGACCAGGTGCTCCCGGCCCTCGCTCTTGGTCAGAAAAGTCGCGGCTCCCAGGTCCAAGCAGCTGAGCGCGGTCTGCTCGTCGTCCCGCATCGAATAGACGACCACCTGCCGTCCGGCGTCGACGAGGCTTCTAAGGCTGCCGAAGGCGGGGCCACCATCGCCCAGTTGCAGATCCAGCACGACGACATCGGCCGTGCTGCCCGGCGCGGTCCAGGCTTCGCGTACGGAGCCGCCGGCCGCGAGCACGGTGATGGGCCGCCGCGATGCGGCGTACCACGCCTCCACGCCCGCGAGGATGGCGGGATGGTCGTCGACGACGACCACGCTGACCGGTGCGTTGTCACTCATGTCCGGGTCAGTCGTGTCTGGGTCACTCATGTCCGAGTCACTCACGTCTGGATCACTCACGTCCGGGTCACTCACGTCCGGGTCACTCATGTCAGGGTCACTCATGTCAGCTCGATTCCGGCGGCCGCCGGTCTTCTCCAGCCGGCCTCCACCCACACGCTTTCGCCGCGCGTCGTCCGGGCCACGGTCACCTTCGCGTCACTCGCACGACCGTGCGTTCGTGCGGCCTCTGCCGTGCTACGACCGTCGGTGCGGTCCTCGCTGACCACGCTCACCCGTACCGCGCGGGGAGTCCACACGACCGTCACCCGCGCCGTCGAGCGGGTGCGGCCCAGAATCACCGCCACCGGGTCTATCAGCTCCCTGCGTACCTCCACCGGCACCTCACCCGACCGGCCTCGTACGGCCAGGCTCACCGTCACCCCCTGGTGCTCGGCCACCTCGACGCATGCCCGCAACTCGTTGAGCAGCGGGTCGGAGACGGCGTCGCCCTCGGCGAACAGGCGACGCATACGGGTGGCTTCCACCCCGCACCGCAGCCTGACCTCCTCGTCGTGCGGGCTCAGCACACCGTGGCCGAGGCCCACGAGCAGCGGCACCGTCGTCGCCGTCAGGGCGCGGTAGCGCTCCTTGTGATCACGCTGCATGTCCTCGTGGATACGTTCCCGGGTACGAAGTTCCTCCTCCCGTGCAGCCGCGGTCCCCGCTGCCGGCGCCGTACCGTGGAGCAGGCGCGTCACCAGTGCACCGACGGAGAACTGGAAGCCGCAGGCGGAGATCGTGGAGATCCCCAGGACGGCCGCCTCGGCGGCGGTGGGCGCCCCCGACAGGAACACAGCGGTCGCGTTGAGCCCCATATGCGCCCCGAGGAACGCCGCGTACACCCTGACCGGCAGGTCCGCCAGCAGGAACAGCGCATGCCAGCCGACCACTCCGAACGCCCAGTCCGCCGGACCTGTCGACTGCCCCGGCGGGAGCGTGAACGCGCATACCCCCGAAACGGCCAGCACAGCGCCCAGGCTCCACCCGCGCACCCTCGGCGGGATCTGCCGGCCACGCAGCAGATAGGCGCCCCCGATCACCCCGACGGCGGCGAGGCAGACGAAGGCGCTTGTCTGTGCCCACGCGGGGCGGTACACGTCCTGGTGGACCATGAGCCGGCGCATCGAGACGGTGAACTGCCACACCAGGCTGATCAGCAGTACGGCCAGTTGGGCCCCGTAGAGGAGCTGCCCGCGTATGAGGCGGACGGCGGCGCTGTGCTGTGCCTGGACGCGGGGCGGGCGCGGTACGCCCCCGGTCGCCTGTGCTTCATTTGCTTCATTTGCTTCGTCTGCTTCGTCTGCTTCGTCCACTGCCTGTGACGCCCGGGCCAGGCCGTGCCAGCCCCACTGCACGCGGGTCCCGGTGCCCGGCCGGGAGGTGACGGTAGCGGAGCCTCCGACCGTGTGCATCCTGCCGATGATGGAACCGGAGATGCCCCGGCGCCGGGCGGGGACAGACTGCGGGTCGAAGCCCCGTCCCCCGTCGGACAGTTCGACGACGACACCGTCCTCCGCTGCCCATGCCCTGAGCTCCGCCTCCCGCACCCCGGCATGGCGTGCCACATTGGTGACGGCCTCCCGGACCCCGTTGAATATCGCGAGCCCAGGGCCGGACGGAATCACCAGCGGGCCGTCGATGCGCGTCTTGAGCCGCACCCTGGCCGGCCCCTCCCCCTCGGGCACGCAGCTGAGAAGCGCCGCGAGGTCGACGCTTCCCGTCTCGAATCCGGGCATGGCGGACAACGCCTCCAGATCCTGCTTGGCCCGCGGCGGCAGCCACGACCAGTCCCGGCCGTCGCCCTGGGAGACCATCAGGAGCGTCGCGCTCGCCGTGTCGTGCAGGGTCGCCAGGTACTCGCGCTCGGTCGCCCTCCGCGCGGCGGCGACAGCGGCCTCCCGGCGCGAGGCCGCCCGGGCCGCGGCCGACCGGTCGGCCGCCCTGGCCCGCGCCCGAACCATGAGGTAAGCAGCCCTCGACAGGCCCGCCTGGACAAACATGCGCACCAGGGGCACCACGTCGGGGCTCTGCCCGGGCGAGGCCAGGAGGTCGCCCAGCACGCAGACGACAGTCCCCAACGCGGCCAGGCCGAACGCGGCCATCGGGCGCGTCGCCCACTCGTACTGGAAAGCGACGACGCAGATGCCGACAACCGCCTCCACCATCACATCGCCGCTCTCGCCGCCGAGCACCGGCTGAAACAGCCCGGTCAGCACCACCACGGCCGCGTCCAACGTCCACAGCAGGGCGAGCGGGAACAGGCCCGGGCGGCGCAGCGCGTAAAGGCGCACACCGCAGGCCAGGACGGCGGGCACCAGCAGAGACATCGCCAGCGGAATCTCCGCCGCGGTCGCCAGCACGACGCCCAGCGCACCGCACAAGCAGACCACGCTGGACCGGAGCCACACCCCGTACCGCTCCAGAGTCAGGATCAAGAGGCGTTCGCTGGACCCGGGACCGTCGTCTGTCGGCTCAGCGGCCCCGTCCCTGTTCCCGTTCCCCTCGCGTCCCCCATGCCGCATGGCACAAGGGTAGTTGACCGACGATCAAGGTAGAACGCCCCGTTCCTTTCCTTGTGGGTCGAACGACCGGCACACTCCGCGACCGGACAGGGCTAAGGTGCCCGCCGTACAACGCCACTTTCGACACGGGTCCTGTTCGACACAGGTCCTAACAGCACTCGCACTCCCCCGCCCGCGCCAGCAGCAGCTCCCGTTCCCGCTCGTTGCGGGTGAGCGCGGCCGCGCGCTCGAACTCCGCCCGCGCCTCCTCCGTACGCCCGAGCCGCGCCAGCAGGTCACCGCGCACGCTGGGCAGCAAGTGGTAGTCGCGCAGCGCGGGTTCGGCGGCGAGCGCGTCCACGATGACCAGAGCCGGTTCGGGCCCCTCGGCCATGGACACGGCGACGGCCCGGTTCAGCTCGACGACCGGGGACGGGGTGCGGGCGGCGAGCAGCCCGTACAGCGTGGCGATCCGCGGCCAGTCCGTCTCCTCGTACGTGTAGGCGTGGGCGTGGCACGCGGCGATGGTGGCCTGGAGGACGTACGGCCCCGGGCCGCTGTCCGTGAACACCGCCTCGGCTCGGGCGAGGGCGGCGAAACCGCGGCGGATGAGCAGCCGGTTCCAGCTGGCCCGGCTCTGGTCCCTGAGCAGCACCGGTTCCCCCGACGGCCCGGTCCGCGCGGCCGACCGCGACGCCTGGAACTCCAGCAGGGCCGCCAGCCCGTGCACTTCGGGTTCCTTGGGCATCAACCCTGCGAGTACGCGGGCGAGTCGGAGGGCGTCCTCGCAGAGCGCGGGGCGCAGCCAGTCGTCGCCCGCCGTGGCCGCGTACCCCTCGTTGAAGATCAGGTAGATGACTTCCAGTACGGACCCGAGCCGGGCCTCGCGCTCCGGCCCGTACGGCACCTCGAATGCGACGCCCTTCGCGGCGAGCGTCCGCTTGGCGCGCACGATCCGCTGGGCGATCGTCGCCTCCGGGGCGAGGTAGGCGCGGGCGATCTCGGTGGTGGTCAGCCCGCCGAGCAACCGCAGGGTGAGCGCGATGCGGGCCTCGGCGGACAGCACGGGATGGCAGGCGGTGAAGACGAGCCGCAGCAGATCGTCGTCGATGTCGTCGGGATCGGACGGCTCGTCGACATAGCCGTAGCCGTAGCCGTAACTGTGGGAACTGTCGCCATGGCCGTGGGGCGCGGACGTCTCCAGGTCGCGTCCCATCTCCACCAGCTTGCGCGCGTACCGCTCCCGCCGCCGTACGAGATCGATCGCGCGGTGCTTGGCCGTGGTCATCAGCCAGGCACCGGGGTTGCCCGGCACCCCGTCCCTGGGCCACTGCTCCAGCGCGGCGACCAGAGCGTCCTGCGCGAGCTCCTCGGCGATCCCGACGTCCCGCACGATGCGCGCGACGCCGGCGATGATGCGGGGCGACTCGATACGGAAGACGGTGTCGATGGCGTGGGCGGCGGGGTCCGGCGCGCCTGGCTGGGCGGGGCGCGCGCCCGGCTCGGCGGGGCGGCCCGGGGTGTCTGCCGGTTCCGCCACCGGTTCCGCCGGCTGTGTCGGTTCCGCTGGCTGTGTCGACTCTGGCCTCACACAGCACCATGAGACACCCACCGGACCCCACGGCCAAGCTCAAGCCCAAGCCTCCGAGGCTCAGCCTTCGACGATCTCCCGCACCTCGCAGGTCACCGTCCAGTACGCCTCGTGGACCTGGAGGAACCGCTTGGTCCACTCGACCGCCTCGGCCTTGTCCTTGGCCTGGAGCATCGCGTACCCACCGATGACCTCCTTCGCCTCGGTGAACGGCCCGTCGGTCACGGAGATCTCCCCGCCCTCCCACCGGACCCGCGTCCCGTCCGAGGTCGGCAGCAGCCCGGCGTTGTCGAGCATGACGCCCGCCTTCGTCATCTCCTCGATCAGCTCCCCCATGCGTTCCATCAGCTCGGGGCTCGGCTCTTCGACGGGCGGGTTCTGCTCGTCGATCCGGATCAGCGACAAGTAGCGGGGCATGGTGACTCCTGGTTTTCCTCGATACGGAGACGGGGCTCGTCCCTGTCTCTCCCTCTCACCCGTGCGTCGAACGGGGGACGGCTGGATCGACACGGTCGCCGGATTTCTTCGCGAGAATTTCCGCTGGGGCCGTTTACGCAGGTCAGGAGACCATGAGGTCACATCAGTCGGCGAAATCCTTGAGCTTCTCGGTCTCCAGGGTGAAGCCGACAGGGTCCGGCAACTCGATCACGGCACCGAACGGTTGTGGGGTGCCGGACCGGTACCCACCGCCTTTCGGCTCCGAGTAGACGGTGACAGTCGCTGCCTCGCGGTCAATGAGCAGGTAGACGGGGATGCCTGTGGCCGCGTAGCCCGTCGGCTTCTCAATCCGGTCACGCCGGTTCGCATCGCTGTCACGGGACGTGACCTCGACAACCATCAGCACTCCCTCGGGTTCTGACCACTCACCCTTGCCCGCGAAGAACGTCTGCGGCGCCAGCGACCCGTCCGGGCGGGCCCTCCCATTGCGGTAGCCCTCGATCTTGAGGCCCTGTTCCGGGAAAAGAAACAGGTCAGGGCGATGCTGCATACATCGTTGGAGTAGCCAGGCGACGATCGTCCCGTGATTGCCGTCCGGCATGGGCTTGACCCCGACCTTTCCGTTCAAGAACTCCAGCGACACCGTTTCGGGCGCATGCCGGGCGAGCTCCTCGAATTCCTCGACGAGCATCTGGGGCTGATCGGAAGTCATGGGGGTCATTGCGTCGCCTCCTCCCCTCCATCCTGCCCCCCTCACGGGCGGACCGTGCTGCAAGGTCGTCATGTGCCTGTTCCTTTCTCTGTCATCTCCGTACGCCGCCCCGTGCGCAACGCGGCACGCACCTGCCCCGCACGGGCGTGAACCTGTTCCGCCGCGAGGCCGGACCGCCCACCCCAGCAGCCCCCGCACAGCCCGCCCCGCATCCCACTCCCCTCACCCGGCTCACCACAGGCCGTGCAGACCACCTCGTAGCGGGCCCGGGCCTCGTGGCTCGGCCGCTCGGCCGGCTCCGGCGGCAGCTTGCCGAGCAGCCGGGCCCGTACGAATCCGTACGGGTGCGCCACCTTCTCCGGCAGCCCCGCCAGCACCGCCTGCACGAGCTGCGCCTCACCCGCACCCCGCGCGAACCACTCGGCGGCCTGCTCCTCCAGCGCCCCGCACTCGGCGGCGGAGAGCGTCATCCGCGCGTCGATACGACCAAGCCGGGCGAGTACGTCGTACGCGACCGACCGCGCCAGCCGGGACGGCTCGGTGACCGGCACCTCCCCGCCGAGAAAGGAGTCCCACCAGGCGTCATCGCGTGCCGTCCGCGAGAAGAAGGTGTGCCAGACCCAGCGCGGACAGCCGTCGACGGTGACCGGACGGCGTACGCGGCGCAAGTGCCCTGCCGCGGAGAGGTTGTTGAGGGCGGTCCCGACGGCGCACTGGCCGTACGAGACGTGCTTGGCCAGCGTCTTGATCGACATGTCCGACTCGTCGTCGAGCCGGTCGAGATACCCGGCGATCGCAGCCTCGCGATCGGGCAGATGACCGAAGTCGCGTCCGCTGCGGGGCGCTTGGTCGGGCGCCGACTTCTTCCCGTATCCCGGATTGGCCATGGGATGGGCGGACGGGCGCGGGGCAGCACTAAGCTGGGCGGTAGCCATGGATCGACTCTCATTCGATCTTGTGGTCAGACCCCCGCGCGGTGCGCTAACACCCACGGGGGTCATTTCTTTGGGCGCACGCTACACGTCCGCCACACTCCGCCGCGACCCGATCACAAAAAGTCATCTCCCCTGGCCCGAGCGCCGCTTGAGCCCGCCGCACGCGGCGACAAGGGAGGGAGGGCGGGTTGAGCCGCCCTCCCATTCCAAACAAAAAGAGTCTCGAATCCCGACCCCCGAAGCTCAAGCCCCGACGTGCGCCACGAACTCCGCCCACGCAGAGGCGGGAACGGTCAACTCGGGTCCGTCACCGATCGGGTTGAGCTTCGAGTCCCGCTTCGAGGCTACGGTGTGTCACCGACATCCCACAGGCGTACTGTCCCGTCGCTGCCCGCGCTGACGAGCCACCGCCCGTCCGGGCTGAAGTCGAGGCAGGTGACACCTCCCATGTGCCCGTGGAGTTGCTTCAGTCGCGAGGGCCGCGTGAGAGGGCCGCCGGTGGACCACAGCTCAATGGTTCCGTCGTTCGTCAGGTCCTCGCTGATGCCGCTCTCAGGGACGAGAGCAAGCAGCGGTCTCCTGGGATGGAACGCGGCTTCAAGTGCGGCGGGCAGAGCCGTTCGATGCCACTTCCCACCCGCTCCGAGACGCCACAGCCCGCTGTCCGCATCGTGACGAAGCAACAACAGGAGATCGTCATAGGGACTGGCAACCACGTCCGCCAGTGTTCCGCCCCCGAGCCTGTCAGGTACGGCCTTCTCGATCCGAGAGCCTTTCCTGAATTTCGGTGCCGTGAATTCGTAGACCTCGTCGTCACTGCCGAGGACTGCAAGTCCTCCCCGGCGCAGGAACGCCACGGCCACTGCTTCCAACTCGTCGCCGGGTCCTTTCGCGGGGCTGACGTCCTCAAGCCGGCCGTCGGCGGTTACGCGCCCCACGTAGAGAGCACCGTTGTACAGGGGAGGACGGTAGACGGGCGCACAAGCCAGATAGCCCCCTTGCCCAGGGGGAGCGAAGGCTATGGAGAGGAATGCCTGCACCTCGGCCGATTCCGGGAAGTCTCCCCACTGGGACGGCCGCCGCGCGTTCCAGAGCCGCAGCCGCCCTCCCCGCCCGACGGCAAGCGTCGAGCCGTCAGGATGAAAGGCCGCCTTGGTGACTCCTGGGTCGACGCCGGCACTCTGGTCCGCCTTGCTGAGGTGCACAGGCCCCAGCACCTGCCGCTCCCCGCCGAAACGGCTTCCCCACCAGAGCCTCCCGCCGGTGTCTCCCCAGACCAGCTCATCGGTGCGTGGCCGGAACGCCACCGCGGTCATGGGTGCCTCGTGGGGTGCCGAGAACACCACCGTGCTCTCGTCCCGGTGCCGGCGGATCGCCACCCCGCCCCCGGTGAGGGCCACCGCCGCGCCGGCTGCCAGGACCAGCCGACGGCGTACGGTCCGGGTCGTCGCCGCCCGCTGGGAGAGCGGCGGAACATCGGCGTACGTCGGCTGCCCCGCGAGGGCTTCCTGGAGCCGTATGTGCCGGAACTGGTAGGTGTCACCCGACTGCCGCAGGATCTCCCGTCGCCGGGCTTCCGCGAGGAAGGTGAACAGTCGCCAGGGGAGCCGGCCACGCGCGGCGAGCCAGATCCTGGTCAGCAGGAACCGGGGCCACGCGCGCGACAACAGGACGAAGAGCGTGAACAGCACCGCGGGCAGGACGAGGGGCAGCCCGAAGCCCAGACCGTCCACGCCGAACGACCGGTCCGTGTGGCTCCACTCGTCACGTACGTAGTCCGAGGCGTCGCCGTCCCCCGGCCAGCCCGGCCAGCCGTTGGCCAGCCGGAAGACAAGGCCTCCGGCCAGCAGCCCCGCCTGCAGCCCGAACACCCCGGCGGCACCGAAGACCGCGCCGGCCGCCAGCGCCCCGGTCAGTGCGGAACGCCGGTCCTGAGCGAGTGAGTTCGCGGGACTCACCTGAGTCGCCCTGGACGGCGGCGCGTTGAGCCAGCTGTGTACGGCGAGAGCGAGTCCGGTGACCGCGCACAGCGAGACGCAGACCAGGACCAGCTTGGCCAGTTCCTCCGCGCTCTGCAGTGTCCCAGGGCCGCTGGTGTAGGTGAGCACCCGGAAGGCGGTCCAGCCCACGGCCACCGGCCCCACGGATACCGCACACAGCACGACCCCGTACCGGAACCCGCGCCGCAACCGTCCCGTCGACCCTCGCAGCGACCAGGACAGGCGCCCGGGCGACCGGTCTCCCGCCGCGTACCAGACGAGGGACCCGACGAGTGCGAAGAGAACGGCGATCCCCATGGAGAGCAGCACGATGCCCCCCGCCCCCGAAACCCCCACCCCGGTCACCTCGGTCCACGCCACGGCCCCACCCGCGACCGCCGCCCCGACCACGAGCCCGAGAACCGGCGGCGCCCATGTCGGCAGCAACCGCCCGCTCATCAACCACCACGCCAGATCCCGCTCCCGATGGTCGTGCAGGTAGCAGGCCAGAAACGTCAGCCACCGGCGCGCCTGGTCGGCGCTCCACCGGCCGCGCTCTTCGGCGTCCTCGGATGCGTAAGCGGCCTCGACCACTTGGTGGGTGAGGTGGTCCTCCACGGCGTACCGGCAGTCGAACCGTTCCGCGTCCAGGAGTTCGGCCGGCCGCCCGGTCCCGCTCTGGTACACCAGCCGCGCCGTGGTCACCATCAGCGGTGTGGACAGCGCCTCCGCCACCGGCCCGTCCGGCTCGGCGCGTAATCGTGCGAACACCCCGTCCCACACGGCGTCGTCCGGCCAGTCCACGTCCCGCAGATAGCCGATGACGTCCTCGGGCGGCACCGGCGCCACCTCGACCACAGGCGTCCGTCGCAGGGTCGGGGCCCCACCCCGGATCAACTCCTCGTACTCCACCGCCCGGCAGGTCACGACAACGGGCCGCTCCGCGCCGACCGCCCGGTTGATGGCCCGGATGGCACCACGGCGGGCGGACTCCGGGATCTCGTCCAGGCCGTCGAGCACGGGCAGGAGCAGTCCGTGGGCCAGCAGGGCGCGCGGGATCTCGGGGCGGCCGTTGTAGTAGGGGACGGCGAGGGTTCGTACGATCCAGTCGTCGAGCCGCTCGCGCACCGGATCCCAGGACGAGACCGGGAGCAGCACGGGGACCCGGCCGCCCGGCTCCCGTGCGTCGAGCAGTCCCAGGGTCAGCAGGAGCGCGAGGACGGTTTTGCCCGCACCTGGCTCTCCGATGACGACGAGCCTCTCCTGGGGCAACTGTCGGTATCCGCGGGCAAGTTGATCCGTCACCGCCTCGAAGCGCCCGTCGAGCCTGCCGTCCAGGCGCACCCTCACCACCCTGCCGCCCGCCGCCTCCGCCTGCGGCTCGTCGGCGACCTGCCGCGTGGTGGTCGCCCAGGCCAGCGGTAACACCCGGGGGGCGCGCAGCCGCCTGGCCTCCGCCTCCTCGAGCCACTGCGCCCGGAGCGTGCGTGCCAGGTCGTCGGCGTACTCGGCGGGATCAGGCGGCGGGGAGTCCTGTCTGAAGAAGTCGACCAGCGAGAGAAGCAGCGAAGCGACGCCCACGAACAGCCCGGCCACCGCGGTCAGCGGCTCCGACGGGCCGCCCGCCAGCAACCACACGGCGAACCCGACCGCCACCGTCCCCACGCCCGCGAAAAGGCCGTCGCGAACGAGGCGTCGGCGCGTACGTCGTGGTCTCGGCCCCCGGAGCACATCAGCATTGTGACCGGGTTCAGCCCGCCGTACTCCTCTCGCGACGGGGCAATCTCCTCACCGCAACGACTCCCACAACTCCCCCGCCTCCGGCTCGTCCGCCACCACCCGGTTCCGGTCGGACGGTGCCGGCACCACCGGCATCGTCACCGTCTCGGTGCCGGCCGAGGAGAGGGCCCGCAGGCTCTCGCCCAGGCCCATCAGTTCGCTCAGGGAGTTCAGGCCGGTGTCCGTGGTGAGGCTGCCGGTCAGGGCGTCGGCGACGCTGTAGAGGCGGGTGGGGCTGGTGAGGAGGTTGGTGGAGGCGACCTGTTCCAGCAGGGCCTTCACCAGTTTCTGCTGGAGGCCTATGCGGCCGAGGTCGCTGCCGTCGCCTATGCCGTGCCGGGTGCGGGCCAGGGCCAGCGCGTCCGGGCCGTCGAGGAGATGCGTGCCCGCCTTCAGGTCGAGGTGGCTGTCCTCGTCGGAGATGTCCTCCTCCGTCGTCACCGTGACGCCGCCCAGCGCGTCCACCAGGTCGGCGAAACCGGCGAAGTCGATCTCGATGTAGTGGTCCATGCGGACGTTCGTCATGGACTCCACGGTCTTGACCGCGCAGACGGGCCCGCCGACCGAGTACGCGCTGTTGAACATCGCGCCGTACCGCACCCCTGTCGAGCCTCCCGACTCCAGCGGGCACGAGGGCCGCGTGACGAGGGTGTCGCGCGGGATGCTCACGACGGTCGCCTCCGAACGGCCCTCGTCGAGGTGGACGATCATCGCCGTGTCGGAGCGGGCGCCCTCGCTGCTGCCGCCGCCGAGTTCCTTGTTCCGCTCGCCGTCGCGCGTGTCCGAGCCAAGCACCAGGATGTTGAGCGCGCCGCTCGGGATTGGGGTGGGCGAGGCGGACCCGGAGCCGAACGGGGTCGGCGTCGTCACGGCCCTCGCCGGGCGGTCGTCGCCCAGCGCGCTGTCGATGTCGACGCTCTTGATGTTGTGGTTCAGATGCCAGTACGCCCAGGCCGCACCGGCGACGGATACGACCAGGACACAGCCGAGCGCGATGCCCGCCGCCTTGAACAGCCGTGTGCGTCGTCGGCCGCGTCTCGCGACGCCCGCGCTGTCGTCCCCCGTGCCCCCGTGCCCCTCTTCATCACTCACACACAGGAACATAAGTCCGAATTATTACGAGCAGGAGCCCCTTACTTGATTTCTTGAGAGATTCTCATATTTGGTCGGCTTCCCCCATGGCTTCCCTCATGCCTCTCTCAGACAGCGCTAGACAGCGCTTTCGAAACTTTCGGAGCCCGTCGGCGGCGCCGTACTGCTCCGCACGACCAGGCTCGTCGCCAGTTCCAGGCGTGTCGCCGCCGGCGGCCGCTCCCCGCGTCCCAGGTCGAGGACGAGCCGGGCCGCCGCCTCGGCCATCTCGGTCAGCGGCTGGCGCACGGTGGTCAGCGGCGGGCCGACCCAGCGGGCCACCGGCAGATCGTCGAAGCCCACGATGCTGAGGTCCTCCGGGATGCGGAGACCGCTCTCGCGGGCGGCCTCGTAGAGACCGAGGGCCTGGAGGTCGTTGCCCGCGAAGACGGCGGTCGGGCGATCCGGGAGTTTCAGGAGCTCAAGGCCCTCCCGGTAGCCGCTCTCGTGGTGGAAGTCGCCGGTGCGGATCAGCGCCGGGTCGGCCGGCAGCCCGGCCCTGTCGAGCGCCGCCCGGTAGCCGTCGAGCCGGGCCCGGCTGCACATCATCCGTGACGGCCCGCTGATCACGCCGATGCGGCGGTGACCGAGGTCGGCGAGATGGCGGGTCGCGGCCAGGCCGCCCTGCCAGTTGGTGGCCCCGACGGACGGCACGTCGTCACCGGGGTCACCCGCCGGGTCGACCATCACGAACGGGATGGAGCGGCTGGTGAGCAGCGCCCGCTGGGACTCGTCGAGCCCGTTCAGGACCAGGACGACACCGTGCGGGCGGCGGGCGGCGACCTGGTCGGCCCAGGTGCGGCCGGGGGTGAGCCGGCCCGCGCTCTCGGAGAGGACCACGCTCAGCCCCTCGTCCCGCGCCACGTTCTCGACGCCCCGGATGACCTCCATCGCCCAGGCGCTCTCCAGCTCGTGGAAGACCAGGTCGATGAGGGGCGAGCGGGACGCCTCGGCCCGGCGGCGCCGGTAGCCGTGGTTGCGGAGCAGCTCCTCGACCCGGGTCCGGGTCGAGGGGGCCACATCGGCGCGGCCGTTGAGCACCTTCGAAACAGTCGGGGCCGAGACTCCCGCCTCGCGGGCGATCTCGGCCAGCGTCGCTGACTGGGCAACAGCGGGATTCGGGCGAGTCATGCTCGGGATCGTATCCCTGCGCAACCTCTTGACGAAGCCCTTTAACCGCCATACGTTCCCGGAACATTCGAAGCGACAACCGAAACATTCGCGTTCAACGATATTCGCGGCAACACCCGGAACGTTCGTGAGAGGTGCTGTATGGAGTCGATCAGCAGGCAGTCCGACGGTGGACGGCCCACAGGCGGGCAACCCACTGCCGGGAGCGCCGGGAGTGCCGAGAGCGCCGGGGGCCTGGGCAGCCGGACGTTCAGCCGGCGCTGGATCCTCGGCGCCGGTGCCACCACCCTGCTCACCACGGGACTCACCGCCTGCGGCTCCAGCGACGATTCCGGCGGGGGCGGCGGCACGATCACCGCCTTCGTGTACGGGGACGACGCGGTGAAGGTCCAGGAGGCGTCGATCAAGCGGTTCAACGCGTCGGCCGCCGCCAAGAAGGCCAAGGGCGAGGTCAAGCTGACGAAGGTGCCGGGCTCCGACTACTCCCCCAAGCTGCGTACGGCCATGGGCTCGCCCAAGCAACCGGACGTCTTCTTCAACTGGGGCGGCGGCTCGATCAAGGCGTACCAGGAGTCGAAGCAGCTCGTCGATCTGACCGACATCATCGAGGCCGACCCGGTCCTCAAGGACGGCTTCCTGCCCTCGGTGCTCGCGGCGGGCGACCTCGACGGGCGTCACTACGGCATCCCGATGCGCGGCATGCAGCCCGTGATCCTCTTCTACAACAAGTCGGTCTTCGCCGAGCACAAGCTCCAACCACCGAAGACCTGGGACCAGTTGCTGGACATCAACGCCAAGCTGAAGGCGGCGAAGATCACCCCGTTCGCGCTCGGCGGCGCCGACATGTGGCCCGAGCTGATGTGGCTGGAGTACCTGGTCGACCGCATCGGCGGCCCCGAGGTCTTCAAACGGATCCAGAACGGCGACGCGGAGGGCTGGGGCGACCCGGCCATGCTGAAGGCCGCCGAGCTGGTGAAGGAGCTGGTCGACGACGGCGCCTTCGGCTCCGGCTTCAGCTCCGTGTCGTACGTCAACGGCGGCGCGCCCGCGGCCTTCGCCAAGGGCAAGGCGGCCATGCATCTGATGGGCTCGTGGGAGTACTCGACGCAGCTCGGCAAGTTCCCGGACTTCGCCGAGAAGAACCTGGGCTGGGCCGCCTTCCCCACGGTCGAGGACGGCACCGGCGACGTCCGCAACGTCGTCGGCAACCCCACCAACTACTGGTCCATCAACGCCCGTACGAAGAACCAGGACGCCGCCGTCGCCTTCCTGAAGGACGCCGCGTCGGAGGCGTACGCGAAGGCCCTCGTCGCCAATGGAGACGTACCGACGACCTCCAACGCGGCGAAGCTCCTCGCCTCGGCCCCGAATCCCGAGTACGCGAAGTTCCAGTACGACATGGTCGAGCAGGCGCCCGCCTTCACGCTCTCCTGGGACCAGGCGCTCGGTGACGAGCTCGCCACGCCCATGCACACGGAGATCAGCAAGCTGTTCCTCGGGAAGTCCTCGCCGAGCAAGTTCGTGGCGGCCTGCAAGGAGTTGAAGTGAGCGCCACGAAAGTGAGCACCACGGTCCCGACGAAACACCCGCCGGCGAAAGCGAAGCCCGGCAAGGCGCACGCGGGCCGTCCGCACGCCGCCTGGGCCCTGCCCGGCGTCCTGTTCTTCGCGTTCTTCGCCGTCGTCCCGATGGGCGTGGCGCTCTATCTCTCGTTCACCACCTGGGACGGCCTCGGCGACCCGCAGCCGGTCGGCCTCGACAACTGGCAGAAGCTGTTCGACGACCCGCGCTTCACCCAGTCCCTGTGGCTGACCGTCCTGCTGACGGCCGTCAGCTGGGCCTTCCAGACGGTCGTGGCCCTGCTGCTGGGCGTCTGGGCCGCGGGCCGCCAGCGCAACCGGGCGGTGCTCTCCGCGATCTTCTTCGTCCCGTTCCTGCTCTCCTCGACGGCGATCGCGCTGCTCTTCTACGCGCTGCTCGACCCGAACTTCGGCATCATCCAGAAGGACACGCTGGGCTCGTCCAGCGGAGCGTTCCTCGCGATCGTCTTCGTCGGCGGCTGGCAGTTCATCCCCTTCCACACCCTGATCTACCAGGGCGGGGCCCGCCAGATACCCGAAGTCCTCTACCAGGCGGCGGCGATCGACGGCGCCGGCCGCTACCGCCAGTTCTTCTCCATCACGCTCCCGCAGCTGCGCCACACCGTCACGACGTCCACCGTCCTGATGGTCGTCGGCTCCCTCACGTACTTCGAGACGGTCCTGATCCTCACCAAGGGCGGCCCGGGCACGGACACCGCGATCCTGCCGTACCTGATGTACGAGGCCGGCTTCAAGAGCTACGACTTCGGCTACGCGAGCGCCATCGCGTCCTTCCTGGTCCTGGCCGCCACCGGGCTGTCCCTGATCCTCGTGCGGCTGACCGGCTTCGGCGGCATGCGCAGTACCCGCGAAGGGATGTGACGGAGTGTCACATGATACGTTGCCGCGTCCCACCAAGGCCGAGGAGCGCCCCACGCAGCCGCCCCCGACCCGCCGCCGACGCCACTGGACGAAGCGCGCCAACCCCCTCGCGGGCCTGGGCTCCGTCCTGTGGCTCGCGGTCGTCATCATCCCGATCTACGCGATGCTGTCGGCCTCCCTCACCAGCCAGGACAAGGCGCTCACCGGCAACCCGCTGAATCCGCCCACGAGTCCGACGCTCGACAACTACAACACCGTGCTGAACAGCGGCTTCGGCCATCTGCTCAGCAACACGGCGATCGTGGCCGTGGCGGTCGTGGGCATCGTCCTCGCCCTCTCCGTCCCGCTCGCCTACGTCGCCGTGCGCACCCGCAACCGCTGGTCGGGAATGGCGTTCCGGCTCTTCCTCCTCGGCGTGGCGATCCCGGCGCAGGCGGTGGTCGTACCCCTGTACCTCCTGATCTCCAAACTCGACCTGTACGACAGCCTGTTGGCGGTCATCCTGCCGACGGCGGCCTTCGCGATGCCGGTCTCGGTGCTGGTCCTCGTGGGCAGCCTGCGGGACGTGTCGGAGGACCTGTACGAGGCGATGGCCCTGGACGGCGCCTCACCGCAGCGGATGCTGTTCCAGCTGACCATCCCGATGGCCAAGAGCGGCATCAGCACGGTCGTCATCTACTCGGCGCTGCAGGCCTGGAACGGCTTCCTCTTCCCGCTGATCTTCACCCAGTCCGACGGCCCCCGGGTCCTCACCCTCGGCCTCTTCAACTACGTCAGCCAGTTCGGCGTGAACATCCCCGCCCTGCTCGCCTCGGTCGTCCTCTCCGGCATCCCGATCTTCGCCGTCTACCTGGTGGCCCGCCGCGCGCTGGTGGGCGGCCTGATGGGCGTGGGCGGCAAGTGACCCTCCGGCCGACTTCCCAGAAGCCCCAGCCCCAGACTCAGACCGAATCCCAGCCCCAGTACCAACCCCACCCCCCGCCCAAGTCCCAGTCCAAGTCCCAGTCCCAGTCCCTGACAGGAGTTTCATGACCACCGCCCCCTGGCGTGATCCCGCCCTGCCCGCCGAGGTCCGGGTCGACGACCTGCTCGCCCGGATGACCTTGGAGGAGAAGACCGCCCAGCTGTACGGCGTGTGGGTGGGCGCCGACGGCGACGGCGGCGGAGTCGCCCCGCACCAGCACGAGATGACCTCGGACTACGACTGGGACGAGCTGATCAGCCACGGTCTGGGCCAGCTCACCCGTCCCTTCGGTACGGCCCCGGTGGACCCGGCGCTGGGCGCGCAGGCACTGGCCCGCGCCCAGCGCCGTATCACCGAGGCCGGCCGCTTCGGCATTCCCGCGCTCGCCCACGAGGAGTGCCTGGCGGGCTTCACGGCCTGGGGCGCCACGGCCTACCCCGTGCCACTGGCCTGGGGCGCCACCTTCGACCCGGCCCTGGTCGAGGAGATGGCCCGCCGCATCGGCCACGACCTCGCCTCCGTCGGCGTCCACCAGGGCCTGGCCCCCGTCCTGGACGTCGTCCGCGACCCGCGCTGGGGGCGGGTCGAGGAGACCATCGGCGAGGACCCGTACCTGGTCGGCACGGTCGGCGCGGCCTACGTACGCGGCCTGGAGTCCGCCGGAATCATCGCCACGCTCAAGCACTTCGCGGGGTACGCGTCCTCCGTCGGCGCCCGCAATCTCGCCCCGGTACGCGCGGGCGTCCGGGAGTTCGCCGACGTCACCCTGCCGCCCTTCGAGTTCGCGCTGCGCGAGGGCGGGGCGCGTTCGGTGATGGCCGCGTACAACGAGACCGACGGCGTCCCGGCCACGGCCGACCCCCAACTCCTGACCCAACTCCTCCGCGAGGACTGGGGTTTCACCGGGACGGTGGTGTCGGACTACTTCGGCATCGGCTTCCTGGAGACCCTGCACCGGGTCGCGGGCACCACGGCGGAGGCCGGTCACGCGGCACTGTCCGCGGGCGTCGACGTGGAACTGCCGACGCTGCGGTGCTACGGGGACGCGCTGGTGACGGCGGTACGGGCGGGCGAGGTCCCGGAGTCCCTGGTGGACCGGGCGGCTGCCCGCGTCCTGCGCCAGAAGTGCGAACTGGGCCTGCTGGACGAGGACTGGACCCCGGAGCCGGCCGGCCCGATCGACCTGGACTCCACGGAGAACCGTGTGCTGGCCCGCCGCCTCGCCGAGGAATCGGTCGTCCTGCTCTCCAACCCGACCGGCCTGCTCCCCCTCGCCCCCGACACCCGGATCGCCGTGGTGGGCCCGCGGGCCGCCGACGCCCTGGCCATGCTGGGCTGCTACTCGTTCCCGTCGCACGTGCTCCCGAACCACCCCGAGACACCCCTGGGCATCGAGATCCCGTCCCTCCTGGAGTCCCTGCGCACCGAACTCCCCGACGCCAAGATCACGTTCGCCGAGGGTTGCGACACCACGGACCCGGACCCCGCCGGCTTCGAGGAGGCCATCGCCAGGACCGCCGAGGCGGACGTCTGCGTGGCCGTACTCGGCGACCGGGCGGGCCTCTTCGGCAAGGGCACCTCGGGCGAGGGCTGCGATGTGACGGACCTCCGACTCCCCGGTGTCCAGGGCAAGTTGCTGGACGCGCTGACCGCCACCGGCACCCCGGTCGTCCTCGTCCTCCTCACCGGCCGCCCGTACGCACTGGGCCGCTGGCACGACCGGCTCGGCGCGTCCGTCCAGGCGTTCTTCCCCGGGGAGGAGGGCGGCCCGGCGGTGGCGGGAGTGCTGTCGGGCCGCGTCAACCCGTCGGGCAAGCTCCCCGTCAGCGTCCCCCAGGACCCCGGCGGCCAGCCCTGGACGTACCTCCAGCCCCCGCTGGGCCTCGCGGGCACGGTCAGCAACCTCGACCCGACCCCGCTCCACCCCTTCGGCCACGGCCTCACGTACACGGACTTCACCTGGGACGCCGAGGGCCCGGACGCGGAGATCACCACGGACGAGACGTACGACCTCTCCGTCACCGTCCGCAACACCGGCCCCCGCGACGGCACGGAGGTCGTCCAGCTCTACCTGCACGACCCGGTGGCCCGCGTAACCCGCCCCGACGTCCGCCTGATCGCCTACCAGCGCCTCGACCTGGCCCCCGGCGAATCCCGCCGAGTCACCTTCCACTTCCACCCGGACCTCTCCGCCTTCACAGACCGCACAGGCCACCGAGTGGTCGAACCAGGCACCCTGGAACTCCGCCTGGGCACATCGAGCGCGGACGTACGGCATACGGCACGCGTGCTACTGACAGGCCCGGAACGGGAGTTGGGCCCAGACCGCCGCCTGCACTGCGAGTCAGAGGTCACGGAGACGCGCCCCTTTTAGGGGCGCGGGGAACGGCGCGAGCAACCACAACGAACCCGCACCCTACGAACCAACCTGAGGCACTTTTAGGGGCGCGGGGAACTGCGCGACCAGCCCCCACCGCCCCGCACCCTACAAACCACCCGCAGTCCCCTACCCGTCCACCGACTCGAACCGCCACCGATGAACCGCCCGCCCCACCAACTCCCCAGACGGCTCCGGCAGTTCAGGAAGCTCGGCATCATACGAGGCATCCCACCACGTAATGACGAGCACCCGATCCTCCGGAGCCCGCAGGACCTCCCGACGCAGGGGCCGCGCCGGGAGGTCCTGCTCACACACCCACGCGAGCAGATCCGCCCCCCGCCCTTCAAGCGCCCGGGCCTCCCACATCAACGCAACAGTCACGAGTACAGGTTCCCCTCACCGACCTCATGCACATGATCATGCGAGCCCACAAAGCGCCCCGGCACATGCGTATCCGTCACCGGCAACGACGAGTCCGCAGACAGATCCCAGTCGGAGGCAGCCCGCCCCCGAGCCACCATCTCGGCCCCCAGCGCAGCGACCATCGCCCCGTTGTCGGTACACAACTTCGGCCGCGGCACCCGCAGCCGAATCCCGGCCGCCTCACACCGCTCCTGCGCAAGCACCCGCAGCCGCGAGTTCGCGGCCACTCCCCCACCGATCATCAGATGGTCGACACCCTCGTCACGACAGGCCCGTACGGCCTTACGCGTCAGCACATCCACCACCGCCTCCTGGAAGGACGCGGCCACATCGCGCACCGGCACGTCCTCCCCCGCCGCCCGCTTCGCCTCGATCCAGCGCGCCACGGACGTCTTCAGACCGGAGAAGGAGAAGTCGTACGCCGCGTCGCGCGGCCCGGTGAGCCCACGCGGGAAGGCGATCGCGGTCGGGTCACCCTCCTTCGCGTACCGGTCGATGACCGGCCCCCCGGGGAAACCGAGGTTCAGCACGCGGGCGATCTTGTCGAAGGCCTCGCCCGCCGCGTCGTCGATGGTCGCGCCCATCGGCCGTACGTCACTGGTGATGTCCGAGGACAGCAGCAGCGACGAATGCCCGCCGGAGACGAGCAGCGCCATCGTCGGCTCGGGCAGCGCGCCGTGCTCCAGCTGGTCGACGCAGATGTGGGACGCCAGATGATTGACGCCGTACAGCGGCTTGCCCAGCGCGTACGCGTAAGCCTTCGCGGCCGAGACCCCGACGAGCAGCGCGCCGGCCAGGCCGGGCCCGGCGGTGACCGCGATGCCGTCCAGGTCCTTCGCGCTCACCCCCGCCTCCTTCAGCGCCCGTTCGATGGTCGGCACCATCGCCTCCAGGTGGGCGCGGGACGCGACCTCGGGCACGACACCGCCGAAGCGCGCGTGCTCGTCGACGCTGGAGGCGATCGCGTCCGCGAGCAGCGTGTGGCCGCGGACGATGCCGACGCCGGTCTCGTCGCAGGAGGTCTCGATGCCGAGGACGAGCGGTTCGTCAGTCATGGATCTCTGTCCCATGGATCTCTGTTCCTTGTACGGAAGGTGCACCCGCGGCGGAGCCCGCGCCGGAAACCGAGCCGCTGTCGGACGCCGTGTCGAGCCGCATGACGAGCGCGTCCACGTTCCCCGGCTGGTAGTAGCCGCGCCGGAAACCGATGGGCTCGAAGCCGAAGCGCTCGTACAGCTTCTGGGCGCGGATGTTGTCGACCCGGCATTCGAGCATCACCTCGACGCACTCGAAGGCGGTCGCGGCCCGCAGCAGCTCGGTCAGGAGCAGCGCGCCGAGGCCGGTGCCCCAGTGGTCGCGGGCGACGGCGATGGTCTGTACGTCGCCGGTGTCCCCGGCGGCGGCGAGTCCCCCGTACCCGACGATCCGCCCGCCGTCCTCGGCGACGACATACCGCCGCGTCGCCTCCGGCCCCCGCGCATGGGCCAGGTCCGACCAGAACATGCCCCGGGACCAGGCGTCCTCGGGGAAGAGGTCCTTCTCCAGCTCCAGGACGGGCTCGATGTCCCACCAGCGCATCTCACGCAGCACCGCGGTCGTCACTTCGGGGTGACCACCTTGTAGTTCTTGGGGACCTGGGCGTCGGGCCGGCGCAGGTACAGCGGCCGTGGGGCTTCCAGTTCCTCGCCCGCCGCCAGCCGTTCCGCCGCCAGGGCCGCGAGCGCGGCCGCCGACACGTGCTCGGGCCCGCGGGCGTCCGGAAAGGTGTCGGGATAGAGCAGCGCACCCGCACCCACAGCAGGCAGACCGCCGATGTCCAGGTCCCCCGGCCGGTCAACAGCCGGTTCCGACACCCGCGTACGGGAGTCGGCGTACCGCGCCCAGTAGACCTCTTTCCGCCGGGCGTCGGTGGCCACGACGAAAGGTCCGTCGGCGAGGGAGCCGTCGGCCGCGAACGCGAGGCCGTCGAGCGTGCACAGTCCGTACACGGGCACCCCCAGCGCGAGCCCGAACGTGTCGGCAGTCATCAGACCGACCCGCAACCCGGTGTACGGGCCGGGGCCCACGCCGGCCACGATCCCCGTGACGGCGTCGAGCCGCAGCCCGGCCTCGGTGAGAACCCGGTCGACGGCCGGAAGCAGCAGCTCCCCGTGCCGGCGCGCGTCCACCTGACTGTGGGAGGCGATGACGGACGTCCCGTCGTGCAGGGCGACGGTGACGGCTGGTGTGGCGGTATCCAGAGCGAGCAAGAGCACGCGAACAGCCTACGGCGCCCACGCCCGCAGCACGGCCGCCCCGGTCCGGCGTACAGCTGCTGCTACCGTCACAGCAAATACGGCAGCAAAGCCGCAAACGGAGTACGAGAGGCAGGCGTTCACGGTGGTCAGGAGCAGCTCGGGAATCGTCACCGGGCTCACCGCGGCGGCACTCGCCGCCATCGGCTTCCTCACCTACCAGGCTTCGGCGAACGCGCCGGACGACCTGGCCGAACCGTCGTCGGCCGAGTCCGCCAGAACCACCGCGCAGAAGGCCCCGGGGGCCGGGAAGCACCCGACGGCACTGCCCGCCGAGTCGGGCACGGGTCAGCGGGTCGTCTACTCGGTGGACGGCGACCGGGTGTGGCTGGTCGGCCCGCGCGACCGCGTCGAGCACACCTTCAAGGTCATCCCGGGCACGGTGGATCCGGCGCCCGACGCGTACACCGTCACCTCCCGCTCCGGCACGATCACCGGCTCGGACGGCGTGGCGGTCGAACACGTCGTCCGCTTCGCGAACGTGGACGACATCGCGATCGGCTTCAGCGCGGCGCGCGACGGCTCGACCCCCGCACCCGACCCCACCAGAAAACTCGGCGGCATCCGCGAGTCCCGAGAAAACGGCAACAAGATGTGGCAGTTCGCAACGATCGGCACGAGGGTCGTCGTAGTCGACTAGACAGATACTGCGGCGCCCTCGTAAGGGCTGCGCCGACCAGCGCCCCGAAAGGGGCGCGGGGAACTGCGCGACCAGCCCCCACCGGCCCGCAGCTTCAAACGAACCGCCTACGCAGCCCGGCGACGCTCCTCGCGCACGGGCGGCGCCGGCGGGCGCGGGGGCGGCGTGGACACCAACCGCGCAAGCTCACCCGCCGCAAGCAACTCCCGCACAGACACCCCGCCAGGCCCCGCAGGAACACGGCCAGGCTCCGCAGGAACCCGCTTCACATCACGGTCCGTCGACATGGCGGCCTCCTGTGGGCTCCGGGAGCAGACATGGTTAGGTAGCCCTAACCAACTCCTCCGTCCATGTGAACACGCCGAACCCACCGGACGCAACATCTTCCCGACGACTTGTCGGAACGTTAGGTCGAACCTACGAGGCCCAAGCCGGGACAAGGCCGAAGAAGAACCCGGCGTCAGGCGGAGAGCACGTCCAGATCGGCCGCAGCCCACCGCTCCCCCACCCCGGTCAGGGTCACGTGCCGCACCTCGTCCGTGGTGTCCCCGACGGCCCGGTGGATGAGCACGTGCAGCCGTTCGTCGGTCAGCTCCTCGACCTTGCCCTCGCCCCACTCCACGACGACCACCGAGTCGGACAGCGACACGTCGAGATCGAGGTCCTCCATCTCGTCGAGCCCGCCGCCCAGGCGGTACGCGTCCACGTGGACGAGCGGCGGACCGTCACCGAGGGAGGGGTGCACGCGGGCGATCACGAAGGTCGGCGAGGTGACCGCACCCCGGACACCGAGACCCTCGCCGAGCCCGCGGGTCATCGTCGTCTTGCCCGCGCCGAGCTCCCCGGTGAGCATCACGAGGTCCCCGGCGCGCAGCAACTTGGCGAGCCGCCGCCCCAACTCCCCCATCTGTTCGGGTGAGTTGACGGTGATCTTCGTACTGACGCCGGCCACGGAACGCTCCGCACCCTCCTCCGGGGGGTGCGAGGACTCAGCCGGGTTGTGCGGTGCTGCTGGTGCTTCCATAGCCACCAACGGTAGCCCCCGCCGGGACGGCTCCCGTGCGGGTGAGGAGGTCGGCGAGCCGGTCGGTGACGGCCTCCGGGTGCTCCAGCATCACCAGGTGCCCCGCGTCTGGCACGAGCACCAGCTCGGCGTCCGGCAGCAGGTCCGCGATCGCCTCGCTGTGCTCGCTCGGCGTGACGAGGTCCTTGACCCCGGCCAGTACGAGCACGGGCAGCCCGGCGAAGTACGCGAGCGCCTCCGTCTTGTCGTGGTCGGTGAAGGCCGGGTAGAACTCCGCGACCACGTCGATCGGCGTGCCCTCGATCAGCCGCTCCGCGAACCGCGCGACCGCCGGGTCGATGTCCCTGGACGCGAACGAGTACCGCTTGATGATCCCCGCGAACAGGTCGGCCGTGGCCCGCCGCCCGCGCTCCACCAGCTCGGCCCGCTGCCCCAGCGCCCGCAGTACGCCGGGCAGTATGCGCCGCACCGCGTTGACGCCCGCCACGGGCAGCCCGAAGTTGACCTCGCCGAGGTTCCCCGAGGACGTACCGACGAGGCCGATGCCGACCACGCGCTCGCTGATCAGCTCGGGGTACTCGTCGGCGAGGGCCATCACCGTCATGCCGCCCATCGAGTGGCCGACGAGCACGAGCGGGCCCTCGGGCGCGGCCGCGTCGATGACGGCCTTCAGGTCGCGGCCGAGCTGCTCGATGGTGACGGGCACGTCGTCCTGGACCTGGGCCACCCCTCGCCCGGAGCGGCCGTGGCTGCGCTGGTCCCAGTAGACCGCCCGTACGACACCGCGCAGGGCGGCCCGCTGGAAGTGCCAGGAGTCCTGGCTGAGGCAGTAGCCGTGGCTGAAGACGACGGTGACGGGGGCCGGCGCCTTGCGGCCGAAGAGCCTGCGGCGGCGCGGCGCCAGCGGGGTGGTGTCCGGCTCCACCTCGTCGACCTCGTAGTACAGCTCCGTGCCGTCGTCCGCGACGGCCTTGCCGGGCATGCCGCGCAGCGAGCCGTACGGTCCCGTCGAGTCGAGGGCGAGCCGGGCCTTTCTGCGCATGCCGCGGCCGACCGTGAGCCGCTCGATCGCGACTCCGGCGGCGGCGCCCGCGGCCACCACGCCTATCGCGGCGCTCGCGAGGCCGGCCTTGCGCCAGTTCCCGGCGGCGGCCGAGGTGGCGGCGGCCTTGGCCGCATCCGCGACGGCCCCGACAGCCTCCGCGCTGCTCTCGCTCACGTCCCGCTCCTCTTCACCGGGGTCCGGGTCGCTCCGGTCCTGGGCTGTTGCTGTTGCTGTTGCTGTTGCTGTTGCTGTTGCTGTTGCTGTTGCTGTTCTTACTGTCTGTCCCGCTGCCGGTGGCGGCTTTCTTGTGCCACCCACCTATGCGGTGTTACCCGTCTTGTTCGTTATTCACATTCACGTGGACGCGCGGCACCCGGGTTCCGATCCTGGTGACGATTTCGTACGCGATCGTGCCCGCCGCCTGCGCCCAGTCCTCGGCGGTGGGTTCGCCGTGGTCGCCGGGCCCGAAGAGGATCACCCGCTCGCCGACCGGTGGCTCGTCCCCGCCGAGGTCGACGGCGAACTGGTCCATCGCGACCCGCCCCGCGACCGTCCGCCACTTGCCGCCGACCAGCACGGGTCCGGTGCCGGAGGCATGCCGCGGGATGCCGTCCGCGTACCCGACGGGCACCAGGCCGAGGGTCGTTTCACCGGGCGTGACGTAGTGATGCCCGTAACTGACGCCGTGACCCGCCGGCACGTGCTTCACCAGGGCGAGCGACGCCGACAGTGTCATCACCGGGCGCAGTCCGAGGTCGGCGGGGGTGCCGATCTCGGGGCTCGGCGAGACGCCGTACAGCGCGATCCCGGTGCGTACGAGATCGAAGTGGCTGCCGGGAAGCGTGAGCGTGGCGGGCGAGTTGGCGATGTGCCGCACCTCGGGGCGGACGCCCTGGCCCTCCGCGTACGCCAGCATCTCGTGGAAGCGGGTGAGCTGGGCCTGGATGGACGGGTCGCCGGGCTCGTCGGCGCGGGCGAAGTGGGACCACAGGCCGGTGATCCGGACGTGGCCCTCGGACTCCGCGCGCAGGGCCCGGGCGACCAGCTCGGGCCAGTCGGCGGGCTGGCAGCCGTTGCGCCCGAGGCCGGTGTCGGCCTTGAGCTGGACGCGGGCGACGTGGCCGGACCCGCGCACGGCCCGGGTGACCTCCTCCAACGCCCAGAGCCCGCTGATCCCCAGGTCCAGGCCGGCCTCGACGGCTTCCCGCCAGGGGCCGCCCGGGGTCCACAGCCAGCACATGATCCGCCCCGGCAGACCGGCCGCGCGCAGCTCCAGGGCCTCCTGCGGCGTGGCCGTGCCCAACCAGGTCGCGCCCGCGGCCAGGGCCGCCCTGGCGCACGGGACGGCCCCGTGCCCGTACGCGTCGGACTTCACCACCGCCATCAGGGCGGCGGTGGGTGCCTGGGCGCGCAGGGTCCGCACATTGGCCCTCAGGGCGGCCAGGTCGATCTCGGCGCGGGCGCGCGCGGGTGCTGTCGCAGTCATCGCGCCCAGTGTCTCAGAGCGGTCCGACACCGCCCTCAGGTGCGGGTCCTCAAGTGCGGGGCCCCTCAGGTGCCGGGCCTGCGGCCCCACACGTACACGCGGTCTCCCTTGCGGAGCACGCCCCACAGGGTGCGGGCATCGGCGAGCCGCATGTTCACGCAGCCCATCGAGCCGGGCGGGTTGTAGACGCTGCCGTAGATGGCGTGGAAGGCCTGGCCGCCGCTGAAGAACTGGCTGTACGGCATGGGGGTGTTGTAGAGCGTCGACCAGTGGTTCTTGTGCTTCCAGTAGATCCGGTGCCAGCCCGTACGGGTCCGGTACCCGGCCTTGCCGCTGCGCACCGGAACCGGCCCGAACAGCACCTTCCTCCCCTGCTGCACCCAGGTCAGCTGCCGGGTGAGGTCGACGCAGGCCGTCCGGTACGTCCGTACGGGGCACTTCCCGGCGGCGTTCGGATTCCGCTTCGCGGACAGCAGCCGCATGGTGGACCAGGTGACGGGCCCGGCGAAGCCGATGTCGGGCCGGATTCCGTGCCGCGTCTGGAACCGGCGGATGGCCGCGCAGTCCCCGGCCGACTGCTTGCCGTCCACCCGGAGCCGCAGCCACCGCTCGACCTGCCGCTGATACGGCCCGGTCCGCGTACTGCACGCCACGACACCGGACTGGCGCGCCACGGCGTCGCTGATCGGCACGTACTCGATCAGCGCGTCGCTCTCCACGGCGGCCTCCCGCGGCTCGACGGCGTCCTCCTCGGCGCTCGGCGTGTACACCTCCGGCGCCAGCGCCTGGTCGGGGGTGTCCAACTGCCACGGCTGGTACGGGCCCGGGGGCACCCCGGGCACCAGCTCACTGAGCGGTGCGGGGGCGCCAGGTGCGGGCGGTGCACCCGGGGCGGGCGGCGGCGCGGCGAGGGCACTCTGCTGCACGGGCAGCAGCACGAGAAGGGCCAGCAGCGCGGCCGCGGTTCTTTGACGTTGACGTGGACGTTGACGTTGGTGTCCTTGACGGACTCGACAGACCATGCCCCCAGCGAAACGCCACCGCACGGCGCGTCGGCGTCAGCCGCGCGGCAGGGTCGCCCGTTGTGCGCACGCATACGGCGGCGCCCCCCGCCTCCCCTCCTCCTGTCCCGCCGCCCTCAGCTCATGATGTCCCGCCAAGCCATACGAATCGCCTCGGCCACGTCATGGGCCCCCACAGGCGCCCCGTCCGCCGCGAACCGCCCTGCCAGCCCATGGACGTACGCACCCACGCTCCCGGCGTCCAGCGCCCCGAGCCCGGCGGCAAGCAGGGACCCGGTGAGCCCCGACAGCACGTCCCCGCTCCCCGCGGTGGCCAGCCAGGACGTCCCCGTGGAGTTCACCCGCACCGCCCCGCCCGCCGAGTCGGCCACCAGCGTGGTCGACCCCTTGAGCAGCACCGTCGCCCCGTACCGCCCGGCGAGCTCCCGTACGGAGGTCAGCCGCGCCCCTTCGACCTCCTCGCGCGAGACACCGAGCAGCGCGGCCGCCTCGCCGGCGTGCGGCGTCAGCAGGGTGGGCGCCCGGCGCGCTCGTACGACCTCACGGTCCGCGAGCCGCAGACCGTCCGCGTCCACGAGGACCGGCACGTCCGCCTTGAGCACGGCCGCCACGCTGTCCGCGTCCTCCCCGGCGCCGGGCCCCACGACCCACGCCTGCACGCGCCCGGCCTGCCTGGGCCCCTGGTCGGACACGAGCGTCTCGGGGAAGCGGGCGATCACGGCGTCCCCGGCGGGCCCGACATACCGCACGGCCCCGGCGCCGCCCCGCAGCGCGCCCGCCACGGCCAGTACGGCGGCGCCCGGATAACGCGCCGAACCGGCCGCGATCCCCACGACCCCCCGCCGGTACTTGTCGCTCTCGGCCCCCGGAACGGGCAGCAGCGCCGCCACGTCAGCGTGCTGCAACGCCTCCAGCTCCGGCTCGTCGGGCAGTTCGGCTCCGAGCCCGATGTCGACGAGCCGCACGGACCCGGCGTACTCCCGCGCGGGATCGATGAGCAGCCCGGGCTTGTGCGTCCCGAAGGTCACGGTCAGCTCGGCGCGTACGGCGGCGCCGCGCACTTCCCCCGTATCGGCCTCGATGCCGCTGGGCAGGTCGACGGCGACGACGACGGCCCTGGACGCACGGGCCAGCTCCGCGAGCGGCGCGGCATCGGGCCGCAGCCCGCCCTTCCCGCCGATACCCACGATCCCGTCCATGACGAGGTCGGCCCGCCGGATCGGGTCCTCGGCAGCGGCCGCCCCCCGCACCACCGTGCCGCCCGCGCGACTCAACGCCGCGAGGCCTCCGGCATGGGTGCGTTCGGGCGCGAGCAGCACCGCCGTGACTCCCGCGCCACGCCGGGCCAGCCGGGCGCCCGCGTACAACGCGTCGCCCCCGTTGTCCCCACTCCCGACGAGCAGCACCACCCGGCTGCCGTACACCCGCCCCAGCAACTCGGCGCAGGCCACGGCCAGTCCGGCCGCCGCCCGCTGCATCAACGTCCCGTCCGGCAGCCGCGCCATCAACTCCCGCTCGGCCGCCCTCACCGTCTCCACGCTGTACGCAGTACGCATGGGGTCGAGTGTCTCTCGAAGCCGCCGCTTCCGCTGAAACAGCCCCGGCCCCGGGTCCGCGTACGCGTCTCCGGGGCCGGGGCCGTGCTGTCGTCAACGACGCGTCAGCATTCCATCGGTTCTCCGTCCAGCGAGGACTCGACGCTCATCAGGAAGGTCCGTGACTGCTCGAAGTGCAGCCGCAGGAGAGCCGGCGCACCCGCCAGGTCCTTGTCGAAGCAGACGTCGGCGGGTGCCCCCGGGACACTCGCGTCGACGAGTTCCGAACCGTTCGGAGTCCAGCCGCTCTGCTCCGCCGCCTGCCGGTAGTGGGCGGTCACAGCCTCCTGGCCACCGTCGAACCGGTAGTAGCGGTCGACGGCGAGCCACGCCGCACCACTGTCGTCCATGCACTCGCTTCCGGCGTCCACATGCCCTTCGAGAAGGGTGGCGCCGACGGGCGGCGAGGGCACGACGGACGCCGAGGAAACCTGCGCCATGCGCTTGCCGCTCTCGCTGCAGTCAGCTCCCATGCCGTCCAGGACCAGGCCACCACCGAGGAAGTAGGCGGAGCCGAGTTCCGCGACACACAGAACCGCGACGACGGAAACCGCGAGGTTGAACTGACTTGCCGTCACTTGAGAAACCCCCTTCGGCAGAGCCGGTAGCCGACCGAGAACAGCCCTCCGGGCGAGTGGGACCAGGCAGCCCGAGAACCGTCACCCCTCCGCGATCACCACCGCCGACGCCACCCCCGCGTCATGGCTCAGCGACACATGCCAGGAACTCACCCCGAGTTCCGCCGCGCGGGCCGCTTGGACCGCCCGGGTCCTCGCGGACGGCTTCCCCGCCGGGCTTACGCCGGGATCCACCGCCTCAGCGCCTCGATCGTCTTGTCCGGCGCCGTGTTGAAGCACAGCCGGATCCCGGGCGCCGCTTCGGTGAGGACGTTGACCAGCCGCTCGAACAGCAGGGTGTTCTCCGGCATCAGGCGTACGCCACCGCCGATCATCGCCAAGCCGAACGCGTGCTCCTGGAGGAGCTCCCGGACGCTCGCCTCGGCGCGGTCCGGAGAGGTGTCGATCAGGCACACGACGACATCGAACCCCGCCTCGTGCAGCGCCGCGTTCGCGGCCTCGACCCGGGCGGTGAACACCGTCTCGTCGACGCCGTCGGGCATCTTGCTGTAGTCGAGCACACTCGGATGCAGCCCGATGGACAGTACCTTCGTGTCCTTCGGCAGAGCGGTTGACGTCGTCGGCCGGCCCATGGGCGGTGCCCTCTCTACTCATGCCGCACTCATGCCACGGTGAACTCTCCGGTGTATCACGGAAGTTGGACGCAGGACTTCCTCAGCCCGGAACCCCGGACGCCCCCGGCGAGAGCCGTCACCCCTCCGCGATCACCACCGCCGAAGCCACCCCCGCGTCATGGCTCAGCGACACATGCCAGGAGCTCACCCCGAGTTCCGCCGCGCGGGCCGCCACCGTCCCCGTCACCCGCAGCCGCGGTCGCCCGCTCTCCTCGACGTACACCTCGGCATCCGTCCAGTGCAGCCCGGCCGGCGCGCCGAGCGCCTTCGCCAGCGCCTCCTTGGCGGCGAAGCGGGCGGCGAGGGAGGCGACCCCCCGGCGCTCCCCGCTCGGCAGCAGCAACTCGCTCTCCAGGAACAGCCGTTCGGCCAGACCGGGCGTCCGCTTCAGCGACGCCGCGAACCGGTCGATCTCCGCCACGTCGATCCCGACGCCGATGATGCTCATGCGGGCACCCTATTCCCCGTCAAGCTCCGCACTCGTCCTGAACAGGTCCTCCGCTCGCTCGACCGTTGCGGCCCGGTCGAGCCAGTCGTCGAGGCGAGCATGGTCCGTACAAGTGGTGATGCGCTCGCGGACATCGCCGGAGATGGAAAGCCGCCGTACTTCCAGCACGGCCAGAGTTCCCTTGACCAGCCCCTTCGCCAGGCCTGCGGCATACCCTGAGGCCCACTGCTCAGCGCAACCCGGCGGCCACTTCACCCTTTCGAGGGGCGCCGAAACGTTCACGCGACCGCGGCCAACTCGCACCACACGTACTTGCCCCGGTTGCCCTCCCTGGCCAGCGGGTGCCAGCCCCACAAGTCGGCGCAGGAACGGACCAGGGCGAGCCCGCGCCCCTCCTCCGCGTCCAGGAGCAGGTGACCCAAAGGCCGTGGCGGTTCCGGCGGTTCGGGGTCGGCATCCCATGCCCCGATCCGCAGCACGCCCGCCGACCAGCGCACGCGTAGGGCGGCGGGCCCCTTGGTGTGGCGTACGGCGTTGGAGACGAGCTCGGTCGCGAGTAGTTCGGCCACGTCGACCAGGCGGATCAGCCCGTGCATGGTGAGGATCAGGCGGAGGGTGCGGCGACTGATGGTGACGGCTCGGAGGTCGTTGGGGATGTGTAGGGAGTATTCCCAGGGTTCGATCTCGGTTTCGGGCATGCGGCAACTCCGGTTCGGTGGTGGGGGTTTCGGAGATCTGCGGGAGTGGCGGGCGGTGCCATTGCCGCAGCCGCCATGGCAGGACGGAGCAGTGCGCTTCCGGGGTCCCGGGTTCCGCAGAGTGTGCGTCGCGTCACTGACGGTAGATCTAAATCTAGAGATACGGCAAGCCGGTCGCGTAATCTGACGCCGAACGAGTCACGCGTGTAGGCGCGTTGAACCAAGGAGCGGTCGAGAGCTTTGAGGCGCGAACCAACGGCACGACAGCTGCGTCTGGCAACTGAACTCCGCAGACTCCGTGAGGCAGCGGGCCTCAACGCCCGCCAGGCGGCAGCACTGCTCGGAGTGAGCCCCGCCCAGATCACTCATATCGAGTCCGGACTCGCGGGCGTGAGCGAGAAGCGGCTTCGCCGCCTGGCGTCGCATTACGCCTGTACGGACGACGAGTTCATCGACACCCTGGTCACGATGGCCACCGACCGGACACGCGGCTGGTGGGAGGAGTACCGGGGCCTGCTGCCCACGTCGTTCCTGGACCTCGTCGAGTTGGAACACCACGCCGCGTTCCTGCGAGACGTAGCGATCCTCTACGTACCGGGCCTGCTGCAAACCGAGGACTACGCCCGCGCGGTGTTCTCTGGTCGGGTGCCCGAACTCACGCATGAAGAACTTGAGTTGCGCGTCCACCACCGAATGAGGCGCCAGCAGATCACCATCCCGTACGAGTTGGTGATCCACGAGTCGGCCCTACGCATCAGAGTCAGCGACCGCGCCGCCTCCCAGGCTCAACTCACCAAGCTTCTAGAGCTCTCCGAAGCGGACAACATCACCGTGCGCGTCATCCCCTTCGATCTGGACGGCTTCGCCAGAGCCGCGAGCACGATGACGTACGCCGACGGCCCCGTTCCCAAACTGGACACGGTGGTACGTGATGTCCCTCACGGCTCGGCCTTTATCGACTCCGAAGCACAGCTCAGCGCCTTTCGAACGCGCTTCCGTAAGGTGGAAGCCGTATCACTCGACCCCGCACGGTCGCGTGACTTCATCAACCGGCTGGCGAAAGAGCTGTGAGGCACTCCATGGACAACTGGCGGAAGTCGTCCTACTCAGGACCCGACGACGGCAACTCCTGCGTGGAGATCGCGAACTCGCCCACCCACATAGCCATCCGCGACTCCAAGATCCCGACCTACGCGACCCTCACCTTCCCGACCGCGGCCTTCACTACTTTCGTCAAGGCCCTGAAGGCCAACTCCACCGTCACCGACGCCCCCAGGAACTGGCGAAAGTCGTCCTACTCAGGACCCGACGACGGCAACGACTGCGTGGAGATCGCGAACTCGCCCACCCACATAGCCGTCCGCGACTCAAAGGCCCCGGCCGACCGCACCCTCACCTTCCCGACCAACACCTTCACCCCCTTCATCGAAGCCCTGAAAACAACGGCGGCTCATTCCACCGTCACAGACTTCGCCAGGTTCCGAGGCTGATCCACCTCGTTCCCCCGGGCGGTAGCCAACTCGCACGCGAACACCTGCAACGGCACGGTAGCCACCAACGGCTGAAGCAGCGTCGGCGTGGCCGGAATCCGGATCAAGTGATCCGCGTACGGCACGACCGTCTCGTCCCCCTCCTCCGCGATCACGATCGTCCGAGCCCCCCGCGCCCGGATCTCCTGGATGTTGGACACGATCTTGTCGTGGAGCACGGACCGCCCCCGAGGCGACGGCACGACGACCACCACCGGCAGGTCCTCCTCGATGAGAGCGATCGGCCCGTGCTTCAACTCCCCCGCCGCGAAACCCTCGGCGTGCATGTAGGCCAGCTCCTTGAGCTTGAGCGCACCCTCCAGGGCGACCGGATACCCGACATGCCGCCCAAGGAACAGCACCGTGTTCTTGTCGGCCAGCGAACGCGCGAGCTCCCGTACCGGCTCCATCGTCTCCAGCACCCGCTCGACCTCGCGGGAGATCCGGGACAGGTCACGCACGACGGCCTGGATCTCGTCGCCCCACTTCGTCCCGCGCACCTGCCCCAGATACAGCGCCACTAGGTAACAGGCCACAAGCTGCGTCAGGAACGCCTTCGTCGAGGCGACCGCGACCTCCGGCCCGGCGTGCGTGTACAGCACGGCGTCCGACTCCCGGGGAATCGTCGAGCCGTTGGTGTTGCAGACGGCCAGCACCTTGGCGCCCTGCTCCCGCGCGTGCCGCAGGGCCATGAGCGTGTCCATGGTCTCCCCGGACTGCGAGATGGCGATCACCAGAGTCCGCGCGTCCAGGATCGGATCCCGGTACCGAAACTCACTCGCGAGCTCCACCTCGCAGGGAATCCGGGTCCAGTGCTCGATGGCGTACTTGGCGATCAGACCGGCGTGAAAGGCGGTCCCGCACGCCACCACGACCACCTTGTCGATCTCGCGCAACACCCCCGGCGAGATCCGCACCTCATCGAGCGTCAACGACCCACTCCCGTCGATCCGTCCGAGCAGCGTGTCGGCGACGGCCTTCGGCTGCTCGGCGATCTCCTTGAGCATGAAGTAGTCGTAACCGCCCTTCTCGGCCGCCGACACATCCCAGTCGACGTGGTACGAGCGCACATCGGCGGGCCGCCCGTCGAACCCGGTGACCGTCACCCCGTCCCGGCGCAGCTCGACCACCTGGTCCTGCCCCAGCTCGATCGCCGACCGCGTGTGGGCGATGAACGCGGCGACGTCTGAGGCGAGAAAGGCCTCACCGTCCCCCACACCCACCACGAGCGGCGAGTTGCGCCGAGCCCCGACCACGACATCCGGCTCATCCGCGTGTACGGCCACCAGCGTGAAGGCCCCCTCCAGCCGCCGGCACACCAGCCGCATGGCCTCCGCGAGATCGGCGCTCGCCGAGAACTCCTCGGCGAGCAGATGCGCGACGACCTCGGTGTCGGTCTCGGAGGCCAGTTCATGGCCACGGTCCGCCAACTCGGCCCTCAGGGCGGCGAAGTTCTCGATGATGCCGTTGTGGACGACGGCGACGCGCCCGGCGTTGTCGAGGTGCGGATGCGCGTTCGCGTCGGTCGGCCCGCCATGGGTGGCCCACCGCGTGTGGCCAACGCCCGTGGACCCGGCCGGCAGCGGCCGCTCGACCAGCTCCTTCTCCAGGTTGACCAGCTTCCCGGCCTTCTTGGCGGCGGCCATCCCCCCGTCCGCGAGCACCGCGACGCCCGCCGAGTCGTACCCCCGGTACTCCAGCCGCTTCAGCCCGGCCACCACCACATCGAGCGCCGACTGCGCCCCCACATAACCCACGATTCCGCACATGCGCGGCAGCCTACGGTTCACCGCCCGCCCGAGTCCGGCACCGCGTGCCCGAAATCGGAAATCCCGGCCGAGGGTCAGAAAACAGCCATTCCTCGCTGACACCACCAGCCACACCTCTACCGCTACGACACAGGACCCTCACAAGAAACTCCTGAATGTGAGGGGATTGCGACCTCCGGAGCAAGCCGCTGGGACGGCAGGAGGTTTCACGCCACCCCACCTCGGCATCGACGTAACCCATTGCTCAAGGCCGATCACATATGGCTATGTTGAAGCCTCACATAGCCGGATCTGACCAATCCGTCTTCGCTCATGACCACGAGCGGCCGGGGGAAACAACATGTCCAATCAGGGGCGGGCATCGTCATGCCCAAGTAACCCAGCCCTCCTCGGCTCTCCCTGAGCCTCGTCGGCGGATTTCCGGTCCAACTCCCCCGCGATGGAGGGATACACCCTTGCGTTCCAGACCCCTGCGTTCCAGACGCCCAGGTTTCCTCAGACCAACCCCGAGACGGTCCAGGCGTCTCACCCGGATAATCCCGCTCCTTCTCGCAGTAGCGGTCCTCGCGGGCCTCGGTGTCCGTCCGGATTTGGTCGACCGGTTCGCCGGAGCGGGGGCCATTTCGGCGGGTGATGATTCCTATGACTGGTCCGTGGACACGGCCGCCGAGCAGTTGCGGCAGGACCAGTGTCTGATGGCCGATGTGCTGCGGCTGGGCGGTTCGTCCATGGCCACGACCGCGCAGGACGGCCTCAACCGGCCCCCGGACCAACTCCACGCGCTGGCCGACCGGGAGCGCTGGCAGGACACTGCGCTCGCCACCGCGTACCAGAAGGACAGGGCCGCAGCGAGCACGGAACTGAGTGCCCTGCACGCCCTTCGTGACGGGTGGAAGAAGCCCCTCACCGGTCTGACGACCCCGGCGGGCTTCACCGACACCGACTTTCAATGGCCCCCGGGCTCGCCGGGGGACGGCAAGCAGGACTTCTACGGCCAGACCGGCCTGACCAAGTGGACCGCCGACCGGTTCTGGAAGGACGACGGCGACTTCTACGTCGACTCCACCCCCACCGCGGACGAGAAGACCCTCAAGGCCGTCGACGCCCTGGGTGCCCCCCTTTACGGGGCGGACCCGGCCCCGGGTCTTCCCGCGGACGAGCGGGATCGTGCGCTTGCCGAGCAGAGCGCATTCAAGCAGTTGCACGGAGGCCCGGGCGAGAACGCGGGCGCGGACAACGCCCGTCTCTTCCTCACCTCCGGGGGCTTTCCCCGTACCGCCCCGCAGCCGGACACCGCGGAGTACCGCATCGCAGTGGAGGATCTGAAGTCCCGGTTCGCGTCGTGTGCGTGGCGTGACCCGATCGACCCGAACAAGGCGCTGAACGAGGTGTCGGCCGCGGCCGCTCAGGAGTGGCAGCAGGAGATTGCCTCCCAGCAGACCCAGCGCAACCAGATCCTGAACGCGAACACGGACGCCACCAAGTCCCTGGCCACCGGCGCGAAGGCGCTCGGGGACCTGCTGGGCCACTCGTGGACCGCCGACCATCTCGCCCGCTGGCAGGACTACTGGTCCCCGGGCGGGGCCGGCACGGTCGGCGACGCTCCGGCGGTGATCGAGTTCCATGCCGCGAAGGGCAAGTGCCTCGACGTCGAGAGCAGTGGAAAGACCGACGGCACCCCGGTCCAGCTGTACACGTGCAACGGCTCGGCGGCGCAGAAGTGGCAGGTCTACGGCGACGACGCGGGCCTGCACCTGCAGAACGTCAACTCCCTCAAGTGCCTCGACGTGTCCAGCAACAACCCGGAAAGCGGCACGAAGATCCAGATCTGGACGTGCAACAGCTCCCCGGCGCAGACGTGGAAGTACAACCTTCGCGGCACCACGAGCCTGGAGAACGTCGGCACCGGCAAATGCCTGGACCTGAACAAGTTCGACAACGGCCAGGACGCGTGGCTGTGGGGGTGCAACGGCACGAATCCGCAGCAGTTCGACATCAAGCCGTCCGGAAACAACGGCACGGTGCCGCCGAAGGCCCAGTTCGACAAGGCCAAGACGGGCATCACCGGCGCGCAGACGGCGGCGAAGAGGCAGCTCGCCGTCCTCCAGGCCCAGCTCGGCGTCGCGAAGAAGGCGGCCACCGCCTCGGGCACCGCTGAGCAGGCTGCCTACACCATCGCGGACGGCAACGGCGCTCCTCGGGGCCGCGGTCTGCTCGTCGGTCAGCAGAAAGCCCAGGTCACCCAGGGTGCGGTTGCCGCCCTTGAGGCGATGGTGAAGGCCGGCGAGACCGCCGAGTCCGCCACCCGTGCCTCCGGCGGCGACAGCCTGACCATCACGCAACGCGCACTCGCACAGGCCGCGCAGGCGAAGGCCGAGTTCCGCAAGGAAGCCGCGCACACCGCCGAGCTGCAGGCCAAGGCCGCGGCCGACGCCGCGAAGGTGCACCGCGACAACGCGAAGAAGGACAAGGAGACCGCCGAGGCCAAACTCACAGAGACCCTGAAGGCGGAGGGTGACGCGAAGGCGGCTGCCGCCGACGCCCACGCCAAGCGGCTCGCGGCGGAGGCCGAGGAGAAGACGGCCAAGGCTGAAAAGGAGACCGCCGAGGCCAAGCGGGCCGAGGCAGCCCAACACAGAGCGAACGCCGAGACCCAGGCGACGAAGGCGAAGGACGCCAAGGAGAAGGCGGAAGCCGCCGAGGGCACCGCGGTCGAGAAGAAGAACGACGCGGTCAAGTCCCGTGACAACGCCAAGGCCAAGCGGGACGACGCATGGGAGGCCGAGCAGAAGGCCGACGCCGCCCGCGCCAAGGCGGACGCGAAGGGCGCCTACGCCGATTCCCTGGAGGCGGGCGAGGCGGCAGACGCCGCCCGTACCGCCGCCAACGACGCGGACAAACATGCGGACGACGCCGAGACGGCCGCGACGAGGGCCCGTTCGGAGGCCGACGCCGCCACGAAGGCGGCCGCTGATGCGGACGCGGCAGCCACCCGCGCCGAGGCGGCGGCCAAGCGCTCCCGGGCCCACGCCGAAGGTGCGCAGGCCGCGAAGCTGAAGGCCGACGCCGCGGTGAAGACCGCGACCAGCGCCGCGGCGGACGCCATCGCAGCCTCCAAGCACGCCGCCGCCGAGGCGAAGACCGCTGTCGAGCTGGCCGACATCGCGGATGCGAAGGCCAAGACCGCCAAGGGGCACGCGAACGAAGCGAAGAAGGAGACTGCCAAGGCCCTGCTGGCGTCGGCGAAGGCCGCGGGCTTCGCCCATGTCACCGCCCAGGCCGCCGCGGATGCCGGCAGCTCCGCCGCCCAGGTTGCCGCGCCGGCGAACGACGCGATCCAACTCGGCTCCCCTTACGTCACCACCGACTCGGCCGCGAGCCTGGTCGTGCTGACGGGTCAGGCATCGAAGACGATCGCCGACCAGCAGAAGGCCGTCGCCGATGCCCATGCCAAGAACGCGCAGGAGGAGTCCACAGCCGCCAAGGCCCTTGCCGACCAGGCCTCGGGGGACACGAAGGCCGCCTACCAGCACGCCGCCAACGCCGCCGCGCATTCCTCGAACGCCCGCACCTACGCCAAGGAAGCCCTCGGCTACGCCGCCGATGCCGCCACCGCCGCGTCCAAGGCGACGGCGTCACTGGCCCGCACGATCGAGTACGACCGCCAGGCGACCGAGGACGCAGCAGCCGCGGACAGAGCCGCCGGCCGCGCCGAAGGCCACGCCAAGGACGCCCGCGACTCAGCCGACCAGGCAGCCCTCGACGCCTCCGCCGCCCGCACGGCCGCCTCGGAGGCCGAACAGTCCGCCAAGGAGGCCCGCGCCGCAGCCGACCGCGCCGACACCGCGGCAACCGCAGCCGAAGAGGCGGCGAGGGACGCCGACACGTACGCGACGGAGGCCCAAAAGGCCGCCGAACGGACGGAGACAGCGGACAAGAACAGCAGTATCCAGAAGGGGACGTCGGTCGGCAGCATCGGCAACGTCTTCTACGTCGACCGCATCGAGACCATCGGTGAACCGGAGGACGTCAAGAAAGAAAACTGCAACGTCATCGTCCACTTCGGCGACTGCACGGTCACGGCCACCATCAGGTACAAGGTCGAGATCGACGTCTATCTCTGCACGGCCCTGGATCTGCCCGCCACCCAGTCGGGATGTCCGGCGTGGGAGACGTTGTTCCTCGGAACGCAGCCGGTCGAACCTCAGAAGCAGACGGTCACGAAGACCCTCTCGATGACCGAGTTCAATCAAGGCATCGATCCGGTCGACATCCTCCTCGGGCACTGGATCGAATGCGCCGAGAAGGTCGCCCCAGGTGGCCCGAGCGGAAGCTGGGGAAGCTGCGGCTGGGCCGCCTTCGACATCGCGGCCTTCGTCTTCGGCGGCAAGGTCTCCAAAGCCATCGTCGACAGCATCCAGGCTCTCGACGCCTCACTGCGGACCGGGATCGGGGTCGCCGACGCCTACAAGGCGCTCAAGACCCTGGACATCAACCCCGCCGCCCTCGCCAACATCGGGAGGACGGTAGCCACATACCAGGACGACGTTGCGGCGGCCTGCCTGGTCGCCAGCTCCTCCAGGCTTATGAGGGCAGCAGCCGTAGCAGCGGCAACGGCCGGACCGCCCTGCAAGTTCTGGAGGCTGACCGAGTTCGAAAGCCAGCGGGTGTACCAGAGAGACGACATCATCCGTCCCTCCTACGCATCACCTGCCGATCCCAAGAATCGGAGCAACCTGGAGCGGATGAGAGACGGCCAGGCTCCCCTAGGGCCCGGAAGGAATGCGGATGACGAAGCTCTGAACCTTCACCACATGCTCCAGACGCAAGAAGGACCGATCGCCGAAGTTACGGCCGCGTTCCATTCGAGTAACAGCCGTGCGCTGCACTGGAAGTCGGGGACGAAGATTCCCACAGGAATCGATCGAAACGAATTCCGAAAGTGGTCACAACGATACTGGAAGAACCGAGCAAAGGACTTCGAATGACGACCTTCCGCAAGGCCGGTCATGCATGACAGATAGCGGTGCCCCTCCCGCATCGGATGATGCGGGAGGGGCACCCTGTTGCCTTCGAGAATCGAATGGGTGACGGGTCATGTGAAGTCAGAATATGCGAGGTATTTTTCGCAGACCCTACAACGAAACAGATACGCTGTCGGCTGATCATCCTTGTCGAGCGAGCTGAGATACTGGTTGACCTCCTCCGGAGGCCAGCCCCGACTGGTTGCCTCTTGTCGCAGCATCTCCAACGCATCGGGATAAGCCGTGAGTTCACCAGACCCGGCCAGGCCGATAAATGCGGCTCCGTCGCCGCAGTGGAACAACCAATGAGGTTCCTGCCACGCCGTGAAGCCCGGGGTGCGTGTGCCGACTGCCGAGAACACCTCGGGTAGCACGTCGTCGGCAAGAGTGCCGCCGGTGAAGGAGGCTTTAAACCGTTCGGCTGCGCTGCCATCGGCGATGCACCACGGGCACAGCTGGTCGTCGAGATCCTCGACGGCGTACACCGGACCCGTGTAGATATACCCACGCGCTTGACCGCAGCAGATGCACGCCACACCAGAGGGAACGATCACGCCTGTGGCGACAGGATCTGGATGGTACGGGAACTCTGGAAGCAATCCATTCACGAAATTTACTATAACAGGAACCAATCCAACTTCCAGGCGCTCCGACGTGTCGGCCTTCCCGCCTTCCGGCTGGAGAATGAAGGAGAGAAACCGGAAGGCGCGGTAGTCACAGTGGACCTCGGCGCGGACGCGGCGGGGGGAGTTTTCGTGAACTGGAAATGTGACCTCACACGGGCTGCCGCCAAGAGCCTGCAAGACGGAGACATGCAGGCTCAGGTAATCCGTAAGTCTGGAGCCGTAAGTCAGCACATGCAAAAGGCAATCATCGGACTGCTCAAGGCTGCGGGAATGGACGCCGACGCGGACACGGATGACATGAATCCACTGGCCGTATGCGTCGCTTCGAGATAGCTCACCGGGAGCGGTAAGTCACGCATCCCAGGATTCCCCGAATGGCTACGGTTTCGACTTCGACTACATATCGGGAGACAACATGGAAGAACTGGCCGATGAAGCCTGCCACGCTCTGGCCCAAGCGGGGATTCCCGTTTACCGAGGCGGCCTCGGAGGCGAGTCCGAAGGCCGACCCGGAGCGGAGGTTCATGTGAACCCCCTGGCCGACGGCGGGGTGCTGGTGGAATGGAACACGGGGGCAGAGCTGACAGCTGCCGCTCTGAACATTCCGCCGGGCGAACTTGATCCTTCGAATCTGCCCCACGCGATTCGCCATTACGAAACCGTCCATACCTGCATGCGGGCCACCCTTCTGGGAATCCTCGCCTCGGCGCGGTTCCACGTCGAAGAAGCGGATGGGCACACATACGGGATTGCGGTTCACGTATGGGGCTTCCGGCCCTGATCCCACCCATCAGGCCTCGTCGGCGCCGAACCGTACAGCGTCGATGGGGCCTGCGAGCCGGACGTGTGCTCGTCAAAGGCTTTGAGAGCAGGCTCCAGCGCTGGCGGCCCTTGCCTGTGTGTCCCGGCCGGCAACACACATAGCCACCCCACCTACTCCCCCCGCTCGATCCGCTCGATCGCCTCCCGCACCATCCCCAGGTACTCGACCTCCTCGCAGCGCGGCTTGCTGCCCATCTCGTACAGGTCGATGCAGTCGTTGAGGTACTCCCCCAAGTCCTCGTCCGGCAGATCCACGGACAACTCGCTGCACACCTGCCCCGCCAGGTCCGCCGACGGAACCCCGGCCCCGGTTCCTCCCCCGCCCCCGGTCCCCACTCTGCGTCCGCGTCTGATTAACCCACGCACACGGAAACGTACGGTCATGACGACCACCCCCACCCCCGGAAATCCGGAAGGCGGCTCGCTCCCGGCTGGCCGGACGCTATCCCCGTAGACCCTCCCGGTCCAGACCTGCGGACAGACCGGAGCACAAACCGAACACAGGCCGAGCGCAGATCCAGCACAAGCCCAGCACAGACCGCACACAGACCCAGCAACGCGTGTAGAACGCACCGACGTGACGGACCCCACCCGCCACACCGTTCGTACTCCCGTAACAATGGACTGTGATCTCACCGGTCTCCTCGTTGCCGCGGAGCGCCCACCGGCCCAGGCCGGAGGCGACTCCCTACGTCGACCTCACCCGTACGCAATGGAGCGCGCTGCGGGAGAAGACGCCGCTCCCGCTGACCGCCGAGGAGGTGGAGAAGCTGCGCGGCCTGGGCGATGTCATCGACCTCGACGAGGTACGGGACATCTATCTGCCGCTGTCCCGGCTCCTCAATCTCTACGTCGGCGCGACCGACGGACTCAGAGGGGCGCTGAACACCTTTCTCGGCGAGAAGGGCTCCCAGTCCGGTACGCCGTTCGTGATAGGCGTCGCGGGCTCGGTCGCCGTGGGCAAGTCGACCGTCGCGCGCCTGTTGCAGGCCCTGCTGTCCCGCTGGCCCGAGCACCCGCGCGTGGAGCTGGTCACCACGGACGGCTTCCTGCTGCCCACCAAGGAGCTCCAGGCCCGCGGCCTGATGTCCCGCAAGGGCTTCCCGGAGTCGTACGACCGACGCGCGCTGACCCGGTTCGTCGCGGACATCAAGGCGGGCAAGGACGAGGTGACGGCCCCCGTCTACTCGCACCTCATCTACGACATCGTGCCCGGCAAGCGGCTCACCGTCCGCCGCCCCGACATCCTGATCGTCGAGGGCCTGAACGTCCTGCAGCCCGCCCTGCCCGGCAGCGACGGCCGCACCCGCGTCGGTCTCGCCGACTACTTCGACTTCAGCGTGTACGTGGACGCCCGCGCCGAGGACATCGAACGCTGGTACCTCAACCGCTTCCGCAGGCTGCGCGAGACGGCCTTCCAGAACCCGTCCTCGTACTTCCGCAAGTACACCCAGGTCTCCGAGGAGGAGGCACTCGACTACGCCCGTACGACCTGGCGGACCATCAACAAGGTCAACCTGCTGGAGAACGTGGCCCCGACCCGCGGCCGCGCCACCCTCGTCGTCCGCAAGGGCCCGGACCACAAGGTGCAGCGGCTGAGCCTGCGCAAGCTGTGATCCACCAGCGGTGATCGACCAGCTGTGGTCGACCAGTTGTCACCGGCCACGGCTACTCTGCCCCCATGCTGCACCTGCGCCTGATCACGCCCGCCGACAAGACCGACGACGTGGTCCGTCTGATCGAGAAGACCGTCGGCGCCACCCATCTCGTCGTTATTCCGGGAGCCGCCCGCAACCCCGCCGGAGACATCGTGACGTGCGACGTCGCACGCGAGGCGGGCGACGAACTCATCAGCGCGCTACAGGCGTTGGACATCGACAAGTGCGGCTCGATCGCCGTCGACGACATCCACCTGTCGCTGTCGAAACGCGCCGAGCAGGCGGAGGCGGACGCGCCGGGCGAGGGCGCGGACGCGGTCCTGTGGGAGCACCTGGCGGAGGCCACGCACGAGGAGTCGACGCTCTCCATCACGTACATCGCCTTCATCACCCTCGCCACGATGATCGCGGCCTGCGGCGTGGTCCTCGACAACGCGATCCTGATCGTGGGCGCGATGGCGGTGGGCCCGGAGTTCGGGCCGCTCGCGGGGTTCAGTACGTCGGTCGTGCAGCGTCGTCCGCGACTGGCGGCGCGTTCGCTGATCGCGCTCCTGGTGGGCTTCGCCGTGGCGATGGTCGTGACCGTGGGGTTCAGCTTCTTCATGGACAGCGTCGGCCTGTTCACCGAGGGGCTGTTGGAGGGCGAGCGGCCCAACACAGGCTTCGTCTACGCGCCCGACTGGTTCTCCTTCGTCGTGGCGGTCCTCGCGGGCGCCGCCGGCACCCTCTCGCTGACCTCCGCCAAGTCGGGCGCCCTGGTCGGCGTCGCCATCTCCGTGACAACCGTCCCGGCGGCCGCCAACGCGGCGGTGGCCCTCAGCTACGGCGACATGAGCCAGACCTGGGGCTCCACAGGCCAACTCCTGCTCAACCTACTGGGCATCATCCTCGCCGGCACCCTCACCCTCCTCGCCCAGAAGTGGCTCTGGTCAAGACAGGGCGGCCGCCGCTACGCCCCGTAAGGGGGCGCCCCGCGCCCTTCAGGGGCGCGGGGAACTGCGCGACAAGCCACAACGAACCCGCAGCCCGCCAACAACAGCACCCCCACCCCCTACCCGGAGCCGCGCCCTACCCCAGCGTCGACTTCACCACATCCGCCAACCGCCCAGCCACAGACTGAGCCTGATCAATATCCGCCGCCTCAACCATCACCCGCACCAACGGCTCGGTCCCGGAAGGCCGCAACAACACCCGCCCGGTCACCCCGAGTTCCCGCTCGGCATCGCCAACCGCGGAAGCCAGCTCCGCAGACGTACCCACCCGCGACCGATCGACGTCCGGCACATTGATGAGCACCTGCGGCAACCGCTCCATCACGGACGCCAACTCCCGCAACGTACGCCCGGTCTGGGCGACCCGCGCCGCGAGCAACAGCCCGGTCAGCGTGCCGTCCCCCGTCGTCGCGTGGTCCGAGATGATCACGTGCCCGGACTGCTCGCCGCCGAGCGTGTAGCCGTGCTCCTTCATCTCCTCCAGGACATAGCGGTCGCCGACCGCGGTCTGGATGATGGAGAGCCCCTCGCGCTCCATGGCCAGCTTGAAGCCCAGGTTGGACATGACCGTCGCGACAACGGTGTCCGAGCGCAGCGCGGACCGCTCCCGCATCGCGAGGGCGAGCACGGCCAGGATCTGGTCCCCGTCGACCTCCGCGCCCGTGTGGTCCACCGCGAGGCAGCGGTCGGCGTCACCGTCGTGCGCGATGCCGAGGTCGGCGCCGTGCTCGACGACGGCGGCCCGCAGCAGGCCCAGGTGGGTGGAGCCGCAGCCGTCGTTGATGTTGAGGCCGTCGGGCTCGGCGCCGATGGTGACGATCTCGGCGCCGGCGCTCGCGAACGCCTCGGGCGAGACCAGGGCGGCCGCGCCGTGCGCCTCGTCGAGAACGATCTTCAAACCGTCCAGACGGTTCGGAAGTGCCGCGATGAGATGGGCGACGTATCGCTCGGCTCCCTCCGCGTACGTCCGTACGCGTCCGACGCCCGAGCCGGTGGGCCGGTCCCAGGGAGCGCCGGTGCGGTGCTCCTCGTAGACGGCCTCGATCCGGTGCTCGATGTCGTCGGCGAGCTTGTGGCCGCCGCGGGCGAAGAACTTGATGCCGTTGTCGGGCATGGCGTTGTGGCTGGCCGAGAGCATCACCCCGAAGTCGGCGCCCAGTTCACTGCTCAGATACGCCACCGCGGGAGTCGGCAGTACACCGACCTGTACGACGTCCACGCCGGCGCTGGCGAGACCGGCGACCACGGCGGCCTCCAGGAACTCCCCGGACGCGCGCGGGTCCCGGCCGACCACCGCCGTCGGCCGGTGGCCCTCGAAGGTGCCCGCCTCGGCCAGTACGTGTGCCGCCGCCACGGAGAGTCCGAGCGCGAGCTCGGCCGTCAGATCCGCGTTGGCGACACCACGTACGCCGTCCGTCCCGAAGAGTCGTCCCACTGGTGTCCTCCGAACTTATTCAGAACTTGCTCAGGCTTACTGCACTTGCTCAGACTTACTGCGGCTACTGCAGGATGTGCGGCTCAGCCGGTCAGGGTCCGGCCATGACCCAAGACTGTGGTTAAACGAACGCCCCGGCGGCACAGAACGTGCCGCCGGGGCGTTTCGTGCAAAACAACGAGCGATATTTAGCGCTTGCTGTACTGCGGGGCCTTACGGGCCTTCTTGAGACCGGCCTTCTTGCGCTCGACCGCACGGTCGTCGCGCTTGAGGAAGCCGGCCTTCTTGAGGGCGCCGCGGTTGTTGTCCACGTCGGCCTCGTTCAGGGCGCGGGCCACGCCGAGGCGCAGGGCACCGGCCTGACCGGAGACGCCGCCACCCGAGATGCGGGCCACAACGTCGTAGCGGTCGTCGAGCTCGAGCACCTTGAAGGGCTCGTTGACTTCCTGCTGGTGCACCTTGTTGGGGAAGTAGTCCTCAAGGGTGCGACCGTTGATCTTCCACTTGCCGGAGCCCGGGACGATCCGGACGCGGGCGATGGCGTTCTTGCGACGGCCCAGGCCGGCGGCCGGCTGCGGGTCGCCGAAGCGGCCCGCGAGCTCTTCGCCCTCGGCGCTGAACTGGCCCTCGGCCGGAGCCTCGGACTCGGTGGTGTACTGCTCGATGTCGACAAGCTCGGTCTCAGTCTCTTCGACCGGCTGCTCAACGGTGGTCTCGGCCACGATTCTCCTCAGATTTCTTTTCGTCTTAGGTGTGGCCGGAACTACTGCGCGACCTGGGTGATCTCGTACGCGACCGGCTGCTGCGCGGCGTGCGGGTGGTTCTCGCCCGCGTACACCTTCAGCTTCGAGAGCATCTGACGGCCGAGGGTGTTCTTGGGGAGCATGCCCTTGATGGCCTTCTCGACGGCCTTCTCGGGGTTCTTGGCCAGCAGCTCGTCGTAGCGGACGGAGCGCAGGCCACCCGGGTAGCCGGAGTGGCGGTAGGCCATCTTCTGGGTCCGCTTGTTGCCGGACAGGTGGACCTTGTCCGCGTTGATGATGACGACGAAGTCACCAGCATCGACGTGCGGGGCGTAGATCGGCTTGTGCTTGCCCCGGAGGAGGGTCGCGGCGGTGGTCGCCAGACGACCCAGGACGACGTCCTGAGCGTCGATGACGTGCCACTGGCGAGTGATGTCGCCGGGCTTGGGGCTGTACGTACGCACGGTTCGTAGCCTTCGCTTCTTCAGTGGTTGGGTCCTGACAAGGCCACCACGGACGATCACGACAGCCCTGACCGCACATCGGTGACGCATACCGTGTGGGTCGCTGGTCATCGGCCCCGGTGGACCGGTGTAAGGGCCCCCCACGTGAGAATGGGCAAGCCAATACACATAACGAACCGCAAGAATACCTTTGCTGGCCCGTACGGGTCAAAACGCGGCGTCGCCCACGGGCGCCCGCCGGGTTTCAGGGTAACGCCGACCGGGCAGACGAGGCCCGCCCACGTGCGCCTCGTCACCGCACATACCGGGACGCCGCTCGCACCAACCACCCGGAGATGCCCGCCTTTGGCCGTATTCACTCAGGTCACGCAAGAGGTTTGAGTGAGTGGAGAGACAGACCAGCACACCCCTTGTCCCGTCTAAGATGCGCCCCATGAGCTTTGGGCAGGGGGGACCCCAGTGGGGTTCCGGGGGATCGGGTTCTCAGCCGCCGCAGTGGGGCAGTCAGACCCCCGACTGGGCGGCGCTCGCCGAGGCGTCCCAGGCGCGCAACCGGCGCCGCAGATGGCTGCTGGTCGGCGGTGGCGCGCTCGCCACGATCGCGGTGGGCGCGGCCGTCGCCGTGGCCGTGGTCTCGGCGGACGGCGGCAGCGAGCAGGCCGCGAACAGGCCTTCCTCCGAGCTGCCCGCCACCGCCGACATCCCCTCGGACCCCGCCGGTACGGGCCCGTCCTTCGCGGAGACCTCGGCGCCGCCGCCGCTGGACCCGAAGGAGTTCATATCCAGCGCCACGAAGGACACGGCACCGCTCGCCCCGGACCTGCTCTTCCCGGGTACGCGCCTCACGATGGGTGAGACCGTCTACAAGAAGGGCGAGCTGGCGTCCACCAAGAGGTGCGCGACCGCCGCCCAGGGCACACTCGGCCCGATCCTCACCAAGAACGACTGCACCCGGCTGATGCGCGTCACGTACTCCAAGGACGGCATCGCGGTGACGGTCGGCGTGGCCGTCTTCGACACCGAGGCCAAGGCGCTCAAGGCGAAGAACGACGCGGACAAGCAGAGCGTCGTGCAGTCCCTCGCCGGCTCCGGCGTCCCCGACTTCTGCAGTTCCGCGATCTGCCGCTCGACCACCAACTCGTACGGCCGCTACGCCTACTTCACGGTCGCCGGTTTCACCGGCGGCAAGGACGTGACCCAGAAGGACACCGCGGTCTTCACCACCGGCGACGATCTGGCCGAGTTCACCTTCCGGCAGATCCGCCGCCGCGGCGAGGCCCAGGCCTCGGCGGAGGCCAACCAGTAACACGCCCCACCAGCGCCCGACCAGCGCCCCACCAGCAACGCGCCTGCGGCCACCGGCAGCACCGACTCCGCTCCGACACCGTGAAACCGGGCAGAATCAGTACACATCCCGTCGGAGGGGGAACGGCGACCATGCGTATGCGAGGGCGTGTCCGGCTCATCGGGGCAGGAATCTCCACCGCGCTGCTCGCCCCGCTGGCGGCCTGGGCGGCCTGGCCCGAGTCCGCCGAGCGCAAGCCCCGCCCCGTTCCCACCGAGCTGGCGGCGCGCGACCCGGAGGCGACACCCGCCGCGCGCCGGGTCTACGCGATGCTGGCCGGCCTGGAGAACGACGCGCGCCGCGGTAAGCCGACCCGCACGGTGATCGGCCAGCACATCGAGCTGCAGAACGAGCGGTACAACCCGGAGTACGGCGACTACCGGGGCACCAAGCAGCCCGGCTACTACTACCGCAAGGCCCGCGACATCACCGGCAAGCTGCCCGGCTTCGTCGAGGTGGACCTCGGCCCCGGCTACGGGCAGGAGGGCTGGGCGGTGGGCGAGCCGCGCTCGTACTCCCGCGCCTCCTGGCCGAGTTGCCGCGCAGCCTGGGGCTACGCCGACAACGCGGTGGATCTCGCGGTCGGCGTGTGGGCGGGCCTGCCGCGCGAGGAGGACGGCTCGTACCACCCCTCCGGGACCTACCAGGACTGCGCGTCCGGCACCCGGGTGAGTCTGCCGCACAACGGAGGCGCCCCGGCGGGCATCGTCGGGTTCTCCTTCCACCAGCCGTACCCGGGCAGCGCCGTGAAGGGCTTCGAGCAGACGCTGCACCGCAACTCGCCGGGCGCCGCCGACCCGGACTGGTTCACCCGGGTGGTCACCCAGGGCAGCGCCGAGCACAAGGACCTGCTGCACGACCTCGGCTATCTCGCCGACCACCTCCAGTACCTCGCCGACCTCGGGGTACCGGTCCTGCTGCGGCCGTACCACGAGATGAACACGGTCCCGGGCAAGGGGTTCTGGTGGGCGGGGCAGGACCCCGCGGCGTACCGGAAGCTCTGGCGGATCACGTACGACTACCTCGTGGGCAGCCGCGGCCTGCACAACCTGATCTTCGTGTGGTCACCCAACTCCTGGGACGGCACCTTCGGCAGGGAACCCGGTGACCACTACCCGGGCGGCCGGTACGTCGACATCGTGGGCGTCGACGACTACAGCGACACCCCGTCCCGCCCGTTCCGCGGCGAGACCTGGACCGAGGTCTGGTACCGCGGCCTGGAGCGGTACGGGAAGCCTCGCATCATGGCCGAGTCCTTCCACGTACCTCTCAATTCACAACAAAAACGAACACTTTCGGCGACGCCCTGGGTCCTGTGGACGGTGTGGGGTCAATCACTTACGCACGACAACATCTCGTCGCCGCGCGCCAAGAACACGGGTGCCGACGTGCAGCGGACATACGCCTCTCCGCAGGTCATCACGGGTGGAGGCGACAGCATGTCGGGATTTGACTGGCGATCACTGAACAAGACCTGACGCGGTTACTTTTCCAACACAACTTGCTCACAACTGTTTGTTAGCGCTCACAGCCGTGGCACGATTCGTCTACTTGTACGGCCGGGGGTAAAGAAGCCCGGGGGGGCATCTGAGCTGGCCGTGACGCCGAAGAAGACGTCGAGAGGCATTTTCGCAAGGCCCGGGGTGGGGACAGCCGTTCGTCGCGGCATCATGTCGCGACGAACGTCGCGGCATCATGTCGCGTTTCCCAGCTTCCGTGCGTGCGGTGCCCCTCGGCGCCGCCGATCTCACGGAAGAGCCTGTAGCCGAATGGCATCGACAATGGTCGACGGGGGGGCCTCACACTCCCGGCACAACGCGAAGCTGGCCAAACGTACAGCTGCCTGGAAGCCGGGCATCCTGCCCTTCCTGCTGCCCTTCGGCCTACTGCTCGCCTTCGGGCTCTGGTCCTACCGCCCCAGCTCCTCGCCGATGACCTGGGCCCTCACCGTCGTCTGGTCACTCCCGGTGGTCGGCGTGATGGTGGGCATCCAGGGCGCCTGGCTCATCCGCCGCCGCGAGCGACGCAGCCACCGGATGATCCCGCCGGCCCCGGCCGACCAAGACTTTCTCATCGTCCTCGTGCCGACAATCGGACGGCATGACACCTACCCGGCCCTGGAACGCTCGGTGCTGTCCTACGTCGAGCACCTCCCGGAGTACTTCCCGCACATGCGCGTCGACGTTCTCACCGAGGAGGGCTGCGAGGCGACGGAGACCATTGAGCGGCTCGCCGCCACAAACCCGCTCATCCGGGTCGTGGCCACCCCCAAGGCGTACGCCACCGCCAACGGCACCCGGTTCAAGGCCCGCGCCAACAACTACGCGCACGAGCTGCGGATCGAGGAGGGCGAGGCTCTCGACCACGTCTGGGTGCTGCACATGGACGACGACACCGGAGTCGGCCCCGACACGGCGGCCTCACTCGCCCAGTTCATCAACCGCCAGCGCCGTGCCCGCCCCGAAGAGGCCAAGCACATGGCCCAGGGCATCCTCACGTACCCCCGCGAGAACGCGGTCAACCTCTTCACCTGGCTCGCCGACGCCGTGCGCCCCGCCGACGACATCGCGCGCTTCCGGGCACTCACCGGCATGGGCACTCCGGCCGCCGGCGTGCACGGTGAGCTGCTGGTGCTACGCGCGTCCATCGAGGCCACCATCGGCTGGGACTTCGGCCCCAAGGCCATCGTCGAGGACGCCCAGCTCGCGCTCACCTTCTGCCGCCGCTACCCGGGGCGCAGCGACTGGTTCAACGGCCGCTGCTACGGAGCCTCCCCCGCCACCACCAAAGACTTCGTGAAGCAGCGCGACCGCTGGGCCTGGGGCCTGGTGGCCCTCTGCTTCAACCGCACCATCCCTCTGCGCTACCGGTGGTTCCTCTCGATCTGCGTGGCCACCTGGATCCTCGGACCGATCCAGCACATCGTCGCGATCCTGTGCATCGGACTCCTCGTCGGCGACCTGAACACCTCGCCCGCCACCCAGTCCGTCGTCATCCTGTGGGCCCTCAACTTCGCCTACGTCATCTGGACCTACTGGGAAGGGCTGCGCCTCAACGCCATCGCCTCGGCCAACGGACGACGCAAGTGGTGGGAGCCGATCGTCGTGATCTCCCTCATTCCCGTCTTCTCCGTCCTGGAAGGACTCGGTGGCTTCAAGGGCTTCCTGAAGTTCGTCCGGCGCGAGGAGAACAAGTTCGTCGTGATCGCCAAGCCCGCCTGACCGCAGGAAGCCCATCTGATGAAGCGTTCGCGACTGCCCCTGCTCACCGTCTTTCCCCTGACCGTCCTCACCGTGGTGGTGGGTACCCCGCTGTTCGTCGGCAACCAGCCGGTGCGCTGGGAGTCCGGCTCCGTCCTGCCGAAGATCGTCCTGGACGAGTCGGAGTCAGGCACCACCCCCTCCTCCCCAGGTGACGACTCAACGACCCCCGGATCCTCCGCCCCCTCCTCCGGCGGCACCATCAAGGTGGCCGAGAAGTGGAAGCCGGGCATGCCCGAGTGGGGAGTGCAGGTCTATTGGGAGGAGGACAAGAAGCAGTCCGACACGTTCATCGTGAACCAGGCGCGCAAGCACGCGAAGTACCTCACCGGCCTGCACGCCAACTCGGTGTCTCTCTCCTTCCCCTTCTACACCGGTGGCCGTACGTCCAACACGATCAAGTCAGGTCCCAAAACGCCCTCCGCCGCACGCGTGACGAAGGTGCTGAAGGTGTTCAAGGACGCCGGATTCCGCACGACGATCCGGCCGATCATGGACGAGGCCTCCCTGAACCCGCCGGACGGCTGGCGCGGCAACATCGAACCCGCCTCCCGCTCGGCCTGGTTCACCTCGTACCTGAAGTTCCTCACCCCGTACCTCGAAGTCGCCGAGGAAGAACGGGCCACCACCTTCGTGGTCGGCACCGAGCTCAACTCCATGGAGGGCGACGCCGGCTGGACCTCCCTGGTCTCCAAGGCCGAGAAGCTCTACTCGGGCCAGGTCGCCTACGACGCCAACTGGGACAAGTACGTCGCCGACCGCATCAACATGCCGGTCAACCACCTGGGAGTGGACGCCTACTTCCCCATCAAGGTGCCGGACGACGCTTCCGTCGACACCCTGGTCGACGGCTGGAACGACTGGCTGGACAGGAAGACGACCGCCGACCTCCCCAAGATCACCCTCGCCGAGGCGGGAATCGGTGCCATGGACGGCGCGTACCACGCCCCCGGCGACTTCTACACCAAGCGGGCCGTCAATCCGCAGGTCCAGGCCACCTGGTACACCGCGGTCTGCAAGGTCGTCCAGGAACGCAGGATGGGCGGCGTCTACTGGTGGTCGATCTACTTCGAGGACGACCCCGCCACCCCACCCGATGACAAGACGGCCTCCCGTCTCGACTTCGCCGGACGCCCCAAGTCCGAGAAGGCCATCAAGTCCTGTTTCACCTCCAACTACGCAGGCCCCGGCAAGGCGGCCACCGAGTAATGGAGCGATCCCCCCACGCCACTCATCCCTCGTCCCCGCGACCCAAGGCGGACACCACATGACTGAAGCGATCCTTCTCGTCGGCGGTCAGGGCACCCGGCTGCGGCCCCTGACCAGCCACACCCCCAAGCCGCTGCTGCCGGTGGCCGGGGTGCCGTTCCTCGCGCACCAACTGGCGCGCGCGGCGGCCGCGGGGGTCACCCGGATCGTCTTCGCCACCTCATACCTGGCGGAGCTCTTCGAGGCGGAGTTCGGCGACGGCGCCGGCTTCGGCCTTGAACTGGAGTACGTCACCGAGGAGGTCGCCCTCGGCACCGGCGGAGCCATCCGCAACGCGGCCGAGCGGCTGCGCTGCGCCCCCGACGAGCCGGTGCTCGTCTTCAACGGCGACATCCTCTCCGGCCTGGACATCGCCGCCTTGCTGAGCAATCACCGGGCCTCAGGCGCGGACGTCACCCTGCACCTGAAGACGGTCGCCGACCCCCGGGCCTTCGGCCTGGTCCCGACCGACACCTCCGGTCGCGTCGTGGCGTTTCTGGAGAAGCCGCAGACACCCGAGGAGATCGTCACCGACCAGATCAACGCGGGCTGCTACGTCTTCACCCGCTCCGTGATCGACCGCATCCCGGCGGACCGGGTGGTGTCGGTGGAGCGCGAGACGTTCCCCGAGCTGCTCTCCTCCAACGCGTTCGTACAAGGTGTGGTCGACGACAGCTACTGGCTCGACCTCGGCACGCCCGCCGCCTTCGTCCAGGGTTCCGCCGACCTCGTACGCGGCATTGTCGCCTCCCCCGCGCTGCCGGGCCCGACCGGGGAAGCCCTCGTGCTGCCCGGCGCCCGGGTCCACCCGAGCGCCGTGCTCAGCGGCGGCACCGTGGTGGGTGCCGGCGCCGAGATCGCCGAGGGTGCCGTCATCGAGGGCAGCGTGGTACTGCCGGGCGCCAAGGTCGCCGCCCGCGTCAGCGTGCACGCCTCCGTCGTGGGCCGGCACGCCCAGATCGGCGAGGAATCCTCCCTCGACGCGGCCGTCGTCGGCGACGGCGCCCGCATCGGCGCGGGCAACGAACTTTCGCCGGGCCTGCGCATCGCCTGCGGGGCCGTGCTGCCCGCCCACAGCGTACGGACCTCGGCCTCCCCCGCGCCCTGCGCCGAGCAGAGCGTCGCCTTCTCTGGAGTACCCCATGCATCGTCAGCCGCCCACTGACTACCCGGGCCCCTACGACCCCGGGCAGCCGGAGCCCTATGGGCAGCAGCACGAGCAGGAGCCCCCCGTGGCACCGCAGCAGTACCCGCGGGAGTACCGGCCCCCGGAGATTCCCCATCAGTACGTCGGCGAAGCACCCCGGCAGTACCCGGGTCAGGCACCGCAGCAGTACGCGGATGCGCCGCCGCAGTACGGTCGTGAGAGCGCCCCGCAGTACCAGGGTCAGGTCCCGCGGCAGCCGCAGACCTACGACGAGGTTCCGTACGAACCGGAACCGGAACCGGAACTCGCACCTGAACCCGGGCGCGCAGCCAGGCGCCGCAAGTCGGAACCCGAGCCGGAGGCCGAGTCCGAGCCGAAGCCCATGCGGTCCCGCTTCGAAGCGGTCGACGGACTGCGCGGCATCGCCATCCTGTCCGTGCTGCTGTACCACACCAACTGGTTCAGCAACGGCCTGTTCGGCGTGGATGCCTTCTTCGTCCTCTCCGGCTTCCTCACCACGCTCGTACTCATCCGCGAGGTGGAGCGCACCGGCCGCATCCGCATCGGCCGCTTCTACCGCCGTCGCTTCAAGCGGCTGCTGCCCGGCCTCATGATCGCTTTGGCCCTGGTGGTGGGGATCGCGTACCTCACCAGCCCCCTCAAGGAGGCCCGCGCGGTCTCCGACCAGGCTCTCGGCGCGCTCTTCCAGGTCGGCAACTGGGCACAGATCGCCCGCGGTGACGCGTACTGGGACCACTTCGGTGCCATCCAGCCACTCTCCGCCATGTGGTCGCTGAGCATCACCGAGCAGTTCTACGTGGTGTGGCCGCTGGTTCTCATCGTGGCCTTCGCGCTCTTCCGGCGCCGCATCCTGCCGGTCGCCGTGGTCACAGTGCTGCTCTTCGGCGCCTCGGCACTCGTCGCCCCGCTGCTGTGGCGGCGCGGCAACGGCGACACCGACTACCTGTACCTGGCGACACACACGCGTGCCGTGGCCTTCATGGCGGGCGCTGCTGCCGCGTTCGTGGTGTACCTGGTGCAGCGTCGGGCCCACACGAAGGGGCGGGACTCCGGGGGCGGCTTCGGATACCACCTCGCGTCGATGACCGCGATCGTCTCCCTGGCCGCGGTCGTCTATTACAGCGTCAAGGTGAGCACGTACCACGACCCCTGGCTCTACAAGGGCGGCCTCGCGATCGTCGCCTTCCTGATCGCGCTGACGGCCGCCTGTCTCAGCACGGACCGCGGACCGCTGGCCAAGCTCCTTCGGCTGAAGCCCTTGATGGAGATCGGCCAGATCTCGTACAGCATGTACCTGCTGCACCTTCCGGTGTACTGGCTCCTGCTGATGGCCTACCCGGATATGAAGCCGTACGCCCTGTTCCTGCTGGGCACCGGCCTCACCTGGCTGCTATCGATGATCATGCATTACTCGATTGAGCAGTACCGGGTACGTGACTGGCGCCCTGTCCGGGCGATCCCCCTCTTCACGGCCACATCCCTGGCCATCGGCTTCGGCTCCTACTACCTGCCCACCTACATCGCGGACTCGATGCGCCCGGACGGCAAGCCGCTCGTGCTCACCCTGGGCGACTCGATGGCGGAGGACTTCGCGACGGCACTCGGACAGCACGGTGACGACTACGCCGTGATCGACGGCGGGCAGGGCGGTTGCGGCGTCATGTCGCCCGAAGCGGTACGAGACCGCGTCGGCAAGGTCCTCAAGAACTGGGACGCCTGCCTCGACTGGAAGACGTACTGGTCGGACGAGATGGACAACGCCGGGCCGGACGCCGTCCTGCTGCACCTGGGCTGGGACGCCGCCGAACAGCGCGTCAACGGCAAGTGGCTGACATCCTGCGACGCCGCGTACCGCACGCGTTATCTGAAGCAGCTGGACTCAGCCGTCTCACTCGTCCGGAAGGAGGCCCCGGAGGCGAAGATCCTTCTGATGAACGAGCGCGAGTCGAACGGCGCGATCATCGAGAAGTGGGGCACCTGCTTCAACAAGGTGATCGACACCTATGTGAAGTCGGCGCCGGCCCAGGTCTCCCTGGTGGACCTCGACGCCTATCTCTGCCCCAACAGCGAGTGCACGCAGTACAACGCCAAGGGCAAGCGGCTCTACCCGGACGGCGACGGCGTGCACCTCACCCAGGTCGGCATGGGCTATGTCACCCCCTGGCTGGAGAAGTCGCTGGCCTCGGCCCTCGAGAAGTGACCAGGAGGGCTGCCGGCCTCCGTTACCGGGGCGCTCGGCAGCCCTCTCGGCGCCCCACCCCGCTCAGCAGCACCCGGACGCCCCCGGCAACGACCGCCGGTTCCGCGCCTCCTTGTTACGCGCCGCCAGCAACTCGTCGGCCGGATACCCGACCTCCTCCAGCGTCAGCCCGTGCGGCCGCACCACATGCACGGCGGAGTCCCGCACACCGGCGGCCAGCACCTTGCCCGGCCAGTCCGCCCCCCGATGCCCGTCCCCCACGAACAGCAACGCCCCGATCAGCGACCGCACCATGTTGTGGCAGAAGGCATCGGCCCGGACGGTGGCCGTGATGACCCCGTCGGCCGCACGCTCCAGACGCAGCTCCTGGAGCGTACGAATCGTCGTGGCGCCCTCCCTCTTCTTGCAGTAGGCCGCGAAGTCGTGCTCGCCGAGCAGCGCACCCGCGGCCTCGTTCATGGCGTCGACGTCGAGCGGCCAGTCGTGCCAGAGGACGTGGCTGCGCAACAGCGGATCAACACCGCCGGGATTGTCGGTGACGCGATAGGCGTACCGCCGCCAGACCGCGGAGAACCGTGCGTTGAACCCGCTCGGCGCCTCCTTGACGGACCACACCCGCACATCCTTGGGCAGCCGCCCGGCAAGCCGCTGGAGCAGCTTCTCGCGGTGCTCTGCCCACAGCTCCTCGGGCAGATCGACATGCGCCACCTGCCCCCGCGCGTGTACGCCGGCGTCGGTCCGCCCGGCCACGGTCAGCTCGTACGTGACCTCCCGCGACCGCGTCACCGTACGCAGCGCGTCCTCGATCTCCCCCTGTACGGTCCGGCGCCCCGCGGCCTGCTTGGCCCACCCGGAGAACTCGCTCCCGTCGTACGACAGATCCAACCGCACCCGCACGAACCCGGGCTCCGCCTCGTCACTCACACACAGATCCTCTCAGTGCCGGCTCTTCTGCGAGCCGGCTCTTCTCCGACGAACGCGAAAGCGGGCCCGCCCCCGAAGGGACGGACCCGCTCACAGCCAGGCAGAGCCTCAGGCGTCCTTGGTTCCGGACTCCTCGGCAGCGGCCTCGTCGGCCGGCTTGGCGTCCTCGACGACCTCTTCGGCAGCCTCGGTCGCGACCGGAGCGTCCTTCTTGAAGGCGTCTTCCTTGACGGCACGCTGGGTGGCCGCCTCGGCCTCACCGGTGGCCTCCTGGGCCACGGTCAGGGCCTCCACCAGCTCGATGACAGCCATGGGCGCGTTGTCGCCCCGGCGGTTACCGATCTTGGTGATACGGGTGTAGCCACCCGGGCGGTTCTCGTAGCGCGGGCCGATCTCCGTGAAGAGCGTGTGCACGATGCTCTTGTCGGTGATGACCTGGAGCACCTGGCGGCGGTTGTGAAGGTCACCCTTCTTCGCCTTGGTGACCAGACGCTCAGCGTACGGACGCAGGCGACGGGCCTTAGCCTCCGTCGTGGTGATACGGCCGTGCTCGAAGAGCGACTTCGCGAGGTTCGCGAGCAGCATCTTCTCGTGCGCGGCACTACCGCCCAGACGGGCACCCTTGGCGGGCTTCGGCATGGTCTTTCTCCTTGGTGTCTGCCCCGGCCGTATCAGGTACCGAGGTCAGTGTCCGAGCGGGCGATCGCCCGTCGAAGATCCGGACAAGCCCCGAAGGGGCGAGTCCGGAAGGGGCGCGGGGAACTGCGCGACAAGCCACAGCGCACCCGCACCCAAAAACGGTCCTCGCGGAGCCCTTAGTACTGCTCGGTCTCCACAAAGCCGGCGTCCGCGTCATCATCGGCGCCAAAGGCGTCCGCGGCGGCCGTCGGGTCGAATCCGGGCGGGCTGTCCTTCAGGGACAGACCCATCCCGACCAGCTTCGCCTTGACCTCGTCGATCGACTTCGCACCGAAGTTACGAATGTCGAGCAGGTCGGCCTCGGAGCGGGCGACGAGCTCACCCACGGAGTGGATGCCCTCACGCTTGAGGCAGTTGTACGACCGAACGGTGAGCTCGAGCTCCTCGATCGGCAGGGCGAGATCAGCGGCGAGGGCGGCGTCCGTCGGGGACGGACCCATGTCGATGCCCTCGGCGTCGATGTTGAGCTCACGCGCCAGACCGAACAGCTCGACCAGGGTCTTACCGGCCGACGCCATGGCGTCACGGGGACGCATGGCCTGCTTGGTCTCGACATCGACGATCAGCTTGTCGAAGTCGGTGCGCTGCTCGACACGAGTCGCCTCGACCTTGTACGTGACCTTCAGAACCGGCGAGTAGATCGAGTCGACCGGGATGCGCCCGATCTCCTGACCGACCTGCTTGTTCTGGACGGCGGAGACGTAACCGCGACCGCGCTCGACGGTCAGCTCCATCTCCAGCTTGCCCTTGCCGTTGAGCGTGGCGAGGACGAGGTCGGGGTTGTGCACCTCGACACCGGCCGGGGGCGCGATGTCGGCGGCGGTGACCAGACCCGGGCCCTGCTTGCGCAGGTACATCACGACAGGCTCGTCGTGCTCCGAGGAGACGACCAGCTGCTTGATGTTGAGGATCAGGTCGGTGACGTCCTCCTTGACGCCCGGCACGGTGGTGAACTCGTGCAGGACACCGTCGATCCGGATGCTCGTGACAGCGGCACCGGGGATCGACGACAGGAGGGTACGACGCAGAGAGTTACCGAGGGTATAGCCGAAGCCCGGCTCCAGCGGCTCGATCACGAACCGGGAGCGGAATTCGTCGACGACCTCTTCGGTCAACGAGGGACGCTGAGCGATCAGCATGTGTGGATCAGATCCTTCACTCGTGGACGCCCGCTATTTGACGCCCGACGGGACCGCGCGTTTTACCACGCGGATACTGCAAGGGTACGGGCGGCACGGCCGAAGAGCCGTACCGCCCGAATCCTCAAGACAACCGAGCCTCAGACGCGGCGGCGCTTGGGCGGACGGCAGCCGTTGTGCGGGGTGGGGGTGACGTCCTGGATGGAGCCGACCTCGAGACCGGTCGCCTGAAGCGAACGGATGGCCGTCTCGCGACCCGAGCCCGGGCCCTTCACGAAGACGTCGACCTTGCGCATGCCGTGCTCCTGCGCGCGGCGGGCGGCCGACTCGGCGGCCATCTGCGCGGCGAAGGGGGTGGACTTGCGCGAGCCCTTGAAGCCGACGTGGCCGGCGGAGGCCCAGGAGATCACGTTGCCCGAGGGGTCCGTGATCGAGACGATGGTGTTGTTGAACGTGCTCTTGATGTGCGCGTGCCCGTGAGCGACGTTCTTCTTTTCCTTGCGGCGCACCTTCTTGGCAGCGCCCTGACGACCCTTGGGGGGCATCTATAACTCCTACGGGAGGTGGTCGGTCCTACAGCGAAGACCGCTGATAAGCGTCCGGCTGAGGACTACTTCTTGCCCGGCTTCTTCTTGCCGGCGATCGCGCGACGCGGGCCCTTGCGGGTACGAGCGTTCGTGCTGGTGCGCTGACCGTGGACGGGCAGGCCACGGCGGTGGCGCAGACCCTGGTAGCAGCCGATCTCGACCTTGCGGCGGATGTCGGCCTGAACCTCGCGACGAAGGTCACCCTCGGTCTTGAAGTTGTTGTCCACGTACTCGCGGATCTTGACCAGCTCTTCCTCGGAGAGGTCACGAACGCGGGTGTTCGGGTTGACGCCGGTGTCAGCCAGCGTCTTCTGCGAGAGGGTCCGGCCGATGCCGAACACATAAGTCAGGGCGACCTCCACACGCTTCTCGCGCGGGATGTCAACACCGGAAACGCGTGCCATTCAATGGCTCCAGTTGTCGTTCGGAGGTCTTCCGCAGAACCGGCTCCCGCCCGCCGTCCTCTTCACGCTGTACAGAGATACAGCCGAAGATTCGGTACGACACGGGTCCCCGGCCTCCGACCGGGGGTATCGGAACCGATAACGATCAGATCGCTGATCTGAACACTCGGGTCCGGGCTCTGCGTATGAACATGTACTGCTTGCGTCGCGCGAAGTACCTGCGGATGCAGAAGGTCGGTCGTGCGTCAGCCCTGGCGCTGCTTGTGGCGCGGGTTTTCGCAGATGACCATGACCCGGCCGTGACGGCGGATCACCCTGCACTTGTCGCAGATCTTCTTGACGCTCGGCTTGACCTTCATTAGGTGAGGTTCTCCGGGTCAGGGCCACCACCCCGCGAACGGGGCACAGGCAAGATCTACTTGTACCGGTAGACGATCCGGCCACGCGTCAGGTCGTACGGAGACAGCTCCACCACGACCCGGTCGTCAGGGAGGATGCGGATGTAGTGCATACGCATCTTGCCGCTGATGTGTGCCAGGACCTGGTGGCCGTTCTGGAGCTCCACCTTGAACATGGCGTTCGGGAGAGACTCGACGACAGTGCCTTCGATCTCGATGGCACCTTGCTTCTTGGCCACGCTTCGCCCTTCGAATCGACTACCTTGATCGACTCCGTACGACCGCATACAGACATGCGGATGCACGAGAGCCGACGAGTCAGTCTACGCCAGGGCCCTCGGAAAGACGAATCGAGGAAGAATGCCCCACCACGGAGATCCTTAACCGGACCGACACCCGCAGACGGGCCCCTTTAGGGGCGCGAGGAACTGCGCGACCAGCCACGAACAACCCGCAGCCGCCACCCAACAGAACCCCGCTCCCCCGAAGGCGAACTCAACTCAAGGGATCAGGCGCCGCAGTAACCCCATGCTCCGCGAGCTTCGCCTTACCGCCGTCAGGAGCCGTCAGCACAAGCGGCCCCTCCTCGGTCAGCGCGACAGAGTGCTCCCAGTGGGACGACCACGTACCGTCCGTCGTGATGACCGTCCAGTCGTCCGAGAGCACCTCGGTCCTGGGCGTGCCCAGGGACACCATCGGCTCGATGGCCAGGCAGAAGCCGGGCACCAGCTTCGGCCCCTTGCCCCGCCGCCGCTCCACGTAGTTCAGCAGATGCGGGTCCATGTGCATCTCGGTACCGATGCCGTGACCGCCGTAGTCCTCGACGATCCCGTACTTGCCGCCACCGGGCTTCGGCTGCCGCCGGATGTACGTCTCGATGGCCCGCGAGACATCGACGAGCCGGTTGCCGAGCTTCATCGCCGCGATGCCCGCCCACATCGACTCCTCGGTCACCCGGGAGAGCTCGACGAGCTCCGGCGAGTGCCCGGAGCCGACGAAGGCCGTGTAGGCCGCGTCACCGTGCCAGCCGTCCACGATCGCGCCCGCGTCGATGGAGATGATGTCGCCGTCCTTGAGGACGACGTCGTCGGACGGGATGCCGTGCACGACGACCTCGTTCGCCGACGTACAGATCGTCGCCGGAAAGCCGCCGTACCCGAGGAAGTTCGACTTGGCCCCGTGTTCGGCCAGCACCTTCCGGGCGACCTCGTCCAGGTCCTTGGTCGTGGCTCCCGGGACCGCCGCTTCCCTCGTTGCCCGGTGGATGGCGGCGACGACCAGGCCCGCCTCACGCATCTTGGCGATCTGCTCGGGGGTCTTGATCTGCACCATGAGGGCCCGCGCTCTCCGTCTTCTCTGCCTGCTCGGTTACGTACACAACAGTACGGCCGCGGCACCCGTCAGGGGCACCGCGGCCGACGCTGCACGACGACTACTTGTCGCCGTTTTCGTCCTCGTCCTCACGCTTGAGCGCGTCCATCGCCCGCTTCGTGACGTCGTCCACCTTGCCGAGCGCCGAGATCGTCACCACGAGGCCCTGGGCCTTGTAGTAGTCGATGATCGGCTCGGTCTGGGTGTGGTAGACCTCAAGGCGCTTGCGAACCGTGCCCTCGGAGTCGTCGCCACGCTGGTACAGCTCGCCGCCGCAGACGTCGCAGACGCCTTCCTTCTTCGGCGGGCTGTACGTCACGTGGAAGACGTGCGCCGAGTCGTTGCGGCAGACACGGCGTCCGGCGATGCGCTTGACGACCTCGTCCTCCGGGACCTCAAGGTCCAGCACGGCGTCCAGCTTCATGCTCTCGGACTTCAGCATCTCGTCCAGCGCCTCGGCCTGCGAGACGTTGCGCGGGAAGCCGTCGAGCAGAAAACCGTTCTCGGCGTCGGGCTGCTCCATGCGGTCCTTGGCCATCCCGATGGTGACCTCGTCCGGAACAAGATTGCCGTCGACGATGTAGGACTTGGCAACCTTGCCCAGTTCCGTCTGCTGGCTGATGTTCGCACGGAAGAGGTCGCCCGTGGAGATGTGCGGGATCGACAGGTTCTGGGCGAGGAACGCGGCCTGCGTTCCCTTGCCCGCACCGGGCGGCCCGACGAGGACGATACGCATCAGCGGAGGAACCCTTCGTAATTGCGCTGCTGGAGCTGGCTCTCGATCTGCTTCACCGTCTCCAGACCGACACCCACGATGATCAGGATGCTGGTGCCACCGAACGGGAAGTTCTGGTTGGCGCCGAAGCCGGCCAACGCCATCGTCGGCACAAGAGCGATCAGACCCAAGTACAGCGAACCCGGCCAGGTGATCCGGTTGAGTACGTATCCCAGGTACTCAGCGGTGGGCCGGCCAGCCCGGATGCCCGGGATGAAGCCACCATACTTCTTCATGTTGTCCGCGACTTCCTCGGGGTTGAACGAGATCGCCACGTAGAAGAACGCGAAGAAAACGATCAGGAAGAAGTAGAGGATGATGTGCGGCGGCGCGGCCGTGTCCGCCAGGTTCTGCTCGATCCAGGTCTTCCAGCCGGAGGATCCACCGGCGAACTGCGCGATCAGCGCAGGGATGTAGAGCAGTGACGAGGCAAAGATCACAGGGATGATGCCCGCCTGGTTGACCTTCAGCGGAATGTACGTCGACGTGCCGCCGTAGGAACGGCGGCCGATCATCCGCTTCGCGTACTGGACCGGAATGCGGCGCTGAGCCTGCTCGACGAAGACCACCAGGCCGACCATGAACAGACCGACCGCGATCACGGTGCCGAACTCGATCCAGCCGTCCGCGAGGTCACCCTGCACCTTGATGGACCACAGAGCCGACGGGAACGTGGCGGCGATCGAGATGAACATCAGGATCGACATGCCGTTGCCGATGCCGCGGTCGGTGATGAGCTCACCGAGCCACATGACGGCGGCCGTACCGGCGGTCATGGTGACGACCATCGTCAGGGTGACGAAGATCGACTGGTCGGGCACGATCTGCCCGCCGACCGTGCAGCCCTGGAACAGCGCACCGCTGCGGGCGGTGGCCACGAGGCCGGTGCCCTGCAGCACGGCCAGCGCCACCGTCAGGTAACGGGTGTACTGCGTGATCTTCGCCGTACCGGCCTGGCCCTCTTTCTTGAGGGCCTCCAGACGGGGGATCACCACAGTCAGCAGCTGCAGGATGATGCTCGCCGTGATGTACGGCATGATGCCGAGGGCGAAGATCGTGATCTGCAGCAGCGCGCCACCACTGAACATGTTCACCAGGCCGAACAGACCCTGGTTTCCGTTGCTCGCCTGGTCGATACAGGCCTGGACGTTCGTGTAGTCGACACCTGGGATCGGGATGTGTGTACCCACCCGATAGACCACGATGATGCCGAGCGTGAAGAGCAGCTTCTTGCGCAGGTCGGGCGTCTTGAACGCCCGGGCGAACGCGGTGAGCACGGTGCCTCCTGCGACCCCCGCGCAACTGCGTCAGAGGTGACGGTCTTGAGGTTCGACGAATAAGTAACGGACAGCTAACTAACAGTCAGAGGGCGCCCGGAGTTCCCTGGTGACACACCGGGCGAAAATCAGCAGCGCAGGCCACCTTACCGGCGACACCGCTTCCCTAGGAACGACCAACCGGGGATGCCCCTTTTGTGGGGCATCCCCGGTCGGGATCGCTCAAGTCATCGAGACGCCTGCTGAATTCAGACGAGCTCGGTGACGGTACCGCCGGCGGCGGAGATCTTCTCCTTGGCGGAGCCGGAGACGGCGTCGACCGTCACCTGCAGCGCCACGGAGATCTCGCCCTGGCCGAGGACCTTGACGAGGCTGTTCTTGCGAACGGCACCCTTGGCGACGAGCCCCTCGACGGTGACCTCGCCACCCTCCGGGTACAGCGCGCCCAGCTTGTCGAGGTTCACGACCTGGTACTCGGTCTTGAACGGGTTCCGGAAGCCCTTGAGCTTCGGGAGACGCATGTGGAGGGGCATCTGGCCACCCTCGAAGCGCTCCGGAACCTGGTAACGCGCCTTCGTGCCCTTGGTACCACGACCAGCCGTCTTACCCTTCGACGCCTCACCACGACCCACACGGGTCTTGGCGGTCTTGGCGCCCGGGGCGGGACGGAGGTTGTGGATCTTGAGCGGCTTGTTCTCCGCCATGATCAGTCGACCTCCTCAACCGTCACGAGGTGGCGGACGGTGTGCACCATTCCGCGGAACTCGGGGCGGTCCTCCTTGACGACCACGTCGTTGATCCTCTTCAGACCAAGCGAGCGCAGGGTGTCACGGTGGTTCTGCTTGCTGCCGATGTACGACTTCGTCTGCGTGACCTTGAGGCGAGCCATTACGCACCCGCTCCCGCACGTGCACGAAGCAGAGCCGCGGGGGCGACGTCCTCGAGGGGCAGACCGCGGCGGGCCGCGATCTCCTCGGGACGCTGCAGGCCCTTGAGGGCCGCCACGGTCGCGTGCACGATGTTGATCGCGTTGGACGAGCCGAGCGACTTCGACAGGATGTCGTGAACGCCGGCGCACTCCAGGACAGCACGCACCGGACCACCGGCGATAACGCCGGTACCGGGGGAAGCAGGCTTGAGCAGGACGACGCCCGCGGCCTTCTCGCCCGTGATCGGGTGCGGGATGGTGCCCTGGATACGGGGGACCTTGAAGAAGTGCTTCTTGGCCTCTTCAACACCCTTGGCGATCGCGGCCGGCACCTCCTTGGCCTTGCCGTAACCGACACCGACGGTGCCATCGCCATCGCCCACTACGACGAGCGCAGTGAAGCTGAAGCGACGACCACCCTTCACAACCTTGGCGACGCGGTTGATCGCGACAACGCGCTCAACGTACGCGGTCTTCTCGGCGGCAGCAGCGCCGCCGTCACGGCCCTTCCGGTCCCGCCGCTCGCCGCCACCGGCACCGCTTCCGCGGCGCTGGGGTCCAGCCATTGGATTACCTCTCTCTTTTTCCGCTAGCTACGCAGCATCAAACAGGCGCTGCGCGACGGGCGACTCAGAACTTGAGTCCGGCTTCGCGGGCGGCGTCCGCCAGGGCGGCGATGCGCCCGGCGTACTGGTTACCACCACGGTCGAATACGACAGCCTCGACGCCCGCGGCCTTGGCGCGCTCGGCGACCAGGGCGCCGACCTTGCCGGCCTGCGCGGACTTCTCGCCCTCGCCACGGATGGACGTGTCCAGGGTCGACGCCGACGCCAGGGTGTGACCCTTGATGTCGTCGATGACCTGGGCCACGATGTGGCGGTTCGAGCGCGTCACGACCAGGCGGGGACGCTCGGCCGTTCCGGAGACCTTCTTACGGATCCGGATGTGGCGCCGCTTGATGGCAGCACGCTTGTAAGCGTCGCCCTTAGCGATCTTCGTACCGTATGCCATGGCTTACTTACCCGCCTTTCCGACCTTGCGGCGGATGACTTCGCCCTCGTACTTGACACCCTTGGCCTTGTACGGGTCGGGCTTGCGCAGCTTGCGGATGTTGGCCGCAACCTCGCCGACCTTCTGCTTGTCGATTCCCTCGACAGAGAAGTGGGTCGGGTTCTCGACCTTGAACGAGATGCCCTCGGGCGCCTCGACCGTGATCGAGTGGCTGTAGCCGAGCGAGAACTCCAGGTTGGAACCCTTCGCCAGGACTCGGTAACCGACACCGCTGATTTCGAGCTTCTTCACGTAACCCGTGGTCACGCCGGTGATCATGTTCGCCACCAGCGTGCGGGACAGGCCGTGCAGGGCCTTGTTCTGACGCTCGTCGTTCGGGCGGGTGACATTGAGAATGCCGTCCTCGCCCTTAGCGATCTCGATCGGTGCCGCAATGGTGTGGGAGAGGGCGCCCTTGGGGCCCTTCACCTGGACCGTACGGCCGTCGATGGTGACGTCCACGCCGGCGGGAACCGTGATGGGGAGCTTGCCAATACGCGACATAGCTGTTTCCTCCGTTCCCTTCCGCTACCAGACGTAGGCGAGAACTTCTCCGCCTACGCCCTTCTTGCCGGCCTGCTGTCCAGTGAGGAGACCGTGCGACGTGGAGATGATCGCCACGCCGAGGCCGCCCAGCACCTTGGGCAGGTTGGTGGACTTTGCGTACACCCGGAGACCGGGCTTGGAGATCCGCTTGATGCCCGCGATGGAGCGCTCACGGTTCGGGCCGAACTTCAGCTCGAGGACGAGGTTCTTGCCGACCTCGGCGTCCTCGGTCTTCCAGCCCGTGATGAAGCCCTCCTGCTGGAGGATCTCCGCGATGTGCGACTTGATCTTGCTGTGCGGCATAGCCACGGAGTCGTGGTACGCCGAGTTCGCGTTACGCAGACGCGTAAGCATGTCCGCGATCGGATCAGTCATGGTCATGAATTGGCCTTCGGCCTCTCTCGCCGGGGTTTCCTGTATGCGCCATCCCTCTCCCCACTCAGTGGCGGGACGGGTGCGGTGCGGGGACCTACGGCGTAGTAAGTCGTACGGGCGTCAGGCGCCCAACCCTCCTAGCCTAAGCCATGGAGAGCAGGGCACCTGACCGGACCCTTTACTTACCGAGAGCTTCCGGAATCCCGAAGTAGGGGATTACCAGGAGCTCTTGGTCACGCCCGGCAGCTCGCCACGGTGAGCCATCTCACGAAGGCACACGCGGCAGAGGCCGAACTTGCGGTACACGGAGTGCGGACGGCCGCAGCGCTGGCAACGGGTGTAGCCACGCACAGCGAACTTGGGCTTACGAGCAGCCTTGGCAATCAGAGCCTTCTTCGCCATCTCGGTTACGCCTCCTTGAAGGGGAAGCCGAGGTGACGAAGGAGCGCGCGGCCCTCAGCGTCGTTGGTCGCCGTGGTGACCACGGTGATGTCCATACCCCGGACGCGGTCGATCTTGTCCTGGTCGATCTCGTGGAACATGACCTGCTCGGTGAGACCGAAGGTGTAGTTGCCACGGCCGTCGAACTGCTTGGGAGACAGACCACGGAAGTCGCGGATGCGCGGCAGCGCGAGCGACAGGGTGCGGTCCAGGAACTCCCACATGCGGTCGCCACGGAGCGTGACGTGGGCACCGATCGGCTGACCCTCGCGCAGCTTGAACTGCGCGATGGACTTCCGGGCCTTGGTGATGGCCGGCTTCTGACCGGTGATGGTGGTCAGGTCACGGACGGCACCGTCCATGAGCTTCGAGTCACGGGCGGCGTCGCCGACACCCATGTTGACCACGATCTTGACCAGGCCGGGGGTCTGCATGACGTTCTCGTACGAGAACTCTTCCTGCAGCTTGGCCGCGATCTCCTCGCGGTACTTCGTCTTGAGACGCGGAATCGTGGTGGTAGCCATCAGATGTCCTCACCCGTCCGCTTGGCAACGCGAACCTTGTTGCCCTCGTCGTCGAAGCGGTAACCGACGCGCGTGACGACCTTGTTGCCGTCCTTCTCCACGACCAGCTGGACGTTGGAGACGTGGACGGGCGCCTCGGTCGTGACGATGCCACCGGCCTGCGAACCGCGAGCGGTCGGGGCTGCCTTCGTGTGCTTCTTGACCCGGTTGACACCCTCGACCAGGACGCGCTCGTCGCGCGGGTAAGCGGCAATGACCTTGCCCTGCTTGCCCTTGTCCTTACCGGTGATGACCTGGACCAGGTCGCCCTTCTTGATCTTCATGCTTACAGCACCTCCGGCGCGAGCGAGATGATCTTCATGAACTTCTTCTCGCGCAGCTCACGGCCGACCGGGCCGAAGATACGGGTGCCGCGAGGGTCGCCGTCGTTCTTCAGAATGACGGCGGCGTTCTCGTCGAAGCGGATGTACGAGCCGTCGGGACGGCGGCGCTCCTTGACGGTGCGAACGATGACCGCCTTGATGACGTCACCCTTCTTCACGTTGCCACCGGGGATCGCGTCCTTGACGGTGGCGACGATGACGTCACCGATGCCCGCGTAGCGGCGACCGGAGCCGCCGAGCACACGGATGCAAAGGATCTCCTTCGCACCAGTGTTGTCGGCGACACGCAGTCGCGACTCCTGCTGGATCACGTCTATCTCCTGATTGTCTGCCGGTTCCCGGGGCGGGGCCGACCTTTACGGCGGCCCCGCCCCGAGCCTGGCGGAACTGTCCTGCGGGCTAGTCCCCGCAGGAATTACTTGGCCTTCTCGAGGATCTCGACGATGCGCCAGCGCTTCGTCGCGGACAGCGGACGGGTCTCCATGATGACAACCCGGTCGCCGACGCCCGCGGCGTTCTGCTCGTCGTGGGCCTTGAGCTTGTTCGTACGGCGGATGACCTTGCCGTACAGCGCGTGCTTGACGCGGTCCTCGACGGCGACGACGACGGTCTTGTCCATCTTGTCGCTGACGACCAGACCCTCACGGGTCTTGCGGAAACCGCGGTCCGTCTTGGTGGTCTCTTCGGTCACGTTGCTCTCGCTCATCAGGCGCTCTCCACCGTCTCGATGCCCAGCTCGCGCTCACGCATCAGGGTGTAGATCCGCGCGATGTCCTTACGGACGGCCTTCAGCCGGCCGTGGTTCTCGAGCTGGCCCGTCGCCGCCTGGAAGCGGAGGTTGAACAGCTCTTCCTTGGCTTCGCGGAGCTTCGCGAGAAGCTCCTCGTCACCCAGCTCGCGCAGCTCTGACGCCTTGGTACCGGTCGACATCACGCTTCACCTGCCTCGCGCTTGACGATCCGGCACTTCATCGGCAGCTTGTGCGCCGCACGAGTGAGGGCCTCACGCGCAATCTTCTCGTTCGGGTAGGACAGCTCGAACATCACCCGGCCCGGGTGCACGTTCGCGACCCACCACTCGGGGGAACCCTTACCGGAACCCATGCGGGTCTCGGCGGGCTTCTTGGTCAGCGGGCGGTCCGGGTAGATGTTGATCCAGACCTTGCCGCCACGCTTGATGTGGCGGGTCATCGCGATACGAGCCGCTTCGATCTGGCGGTTCGTCACGTACGCCGGCGTGAGGGCCTGAATGCCGTACTCGCCGAACGCGACCGTCGTACCACCCTTGGCCTGACCACGGCGCTTGGGGTGGTGCTGCTTGCGGTGCTTGACCCTACGAGGGATCAGCATGTCGGTCAGGCCTCCGTTCCAGTGCTCTCAGCCGGAGCGGCAGCGGCGGCGGGAGCGTCGGCCTTGGGGGCCTCGGCTGCCGGCGCGGACTGCTGCTGCGGCTTGCGGCCGCGGCCGCCACGCTCGCCACCACCGCCGCCGCCACGGCCACCACGGGCCGGACGGTCGCCGCCGGGGCCGCCACCGCGGGCCGGGCGGTTACCCGCACGGGCAGCGGCGTTCTCGGCGCGGACCTCGGCGATGTTCTTGACGTCGCCCTTGTAGATCCAGACCTTCACACCGATGCGGCCGAAGGTCGTCTTGGCCTCGAAGAAGCCGTAGTCGACGTTCGCGCGGAGCGTGTGCAGGGGCACACGGCCCTCGCGGTAGAACTCCGAGCGGGACATCTCGGCGCCGCCGAGACGGCCACCACACTGGATCTTGATGCCCTTGGCGCCGGCCTTCATCGTGCCCTGCATGCTCTTGCGCATGGCACGACGGAAGGAGACGCGGGAGGACAGCTGCTCGGCGACGGCCTGGGCCACCAGCTGAGCGTCCGTCTCCGGGCTCTTGACCTCAAGGATGTTCAGCTGGACCTGCTTGCCGGTCAGCTTCTCGAGGTCGCCGCGGATGCGGTCGGCCTCGGCGCCACGACGGCCGATGACGATGCCCGGGCGCGCGGTGTGGATGTCCACACGGACGCGGTCACGGGTGCGCTCGATCTCCACCTTCGAGATGCCGGCGCGCTCCATGCCGGACGTCATCATCCGACGGATGGCGACGTCTTCCTTGACGTAGTCCTTGTACAGCTTGTCGGCGTACCAACGGGACTTGAAGTCCGTGGTAATGCCGAGCCGGAACCCATGCGGGTTAACCTTCTGGCCCATTACCGGGTTCCTTCCTTGCTGCTGACGACCACGGTGATGTGGCTGGTCCGCTTGCGGATCCGGTAGGCGCGGCCCTGGGCACGCGGCCGGAACCGCTTAAGGGTCGGGCCCTCGTCGACGTACGCCTCAGTGATGACGAGGCTGTCGGCGTCGGTGTGGTCGTAGTTGTGCGCGGCGTTGGCGATGGCGCTGTCAAGCACCTTGCCAACCGGCACGCTCGCGGCCTGCGGGGCGAAACGCAGGACCGCCTGAGCCTCCGTGGCATCCATGCCACGGATAAGGTCCACCACGCGGCGGGCCTTCATGGGCGTAACGCGGATGTACCGCGCCTGGGCCCTGGCTTCCATGGTTGTCCTTCCAGTGTCTGTCATGGTCATTCCACCCCGCGTTAGCGGCGCTTCGACTTCCGGTCGTCCTTGACGTGACCCCGGAAGGTGCGCGTCGGCGAGAACTCGCCGAGCTTGTGGCCGACCATCGACTCGGTGACAAACACCGGAATGTGGGTCTTGCCGTTGTGCACCGCGATCGTGTGGCCGAGCATGGCCGGGATGATCATCGAGCGACGGGACCAGGTCTTGATGACGTTCTTGGAACCGGCTTCGTTCTGTACGTCCACCTTCTTGATGAGGTGGTCGTCGACGAAGGGCCCCTTCTTGAGACTGCGCGGCATCTAAACCCGCTCCTAGCGCTTCTTGTTCGTCTTGCGGCGGCGGACGATGTACTTGTTCGAAGCCTTCTTCGGCGAACGAGTACGACCCTCCTTCTGACCCCACGGCGAGACCGGGTGACGTCCACCGGAGGTCTTGCCTTCACCACCACCGTGCGGGTGGTCAACCGGGTTCATCGCCACACCGCGAACGGTCGGGCGGACGCCCAGCCAGCGCTTGCGGCCGGCCTTGCCCCAGTTGATGTTGGACTGCTCGGCGTTGCCGACCTCGCCGACCGTGGCGCGGCAGCGCTGGTCGACCAGCCGGATCTCACCGGACGGCATACGAAGGTGGGCCATCGTGCCCTCCTTCGCCAGCAGCTGCACGGAGGCGCCGGCGGAGCGGGCGAACTTGGCACCGCCACCGGGACGGATCTCGATCGCGTGGATCGTGGTACCGACCGGGATGTTGCGCAGCGCCAGGTTGTTGCCCGGCTTGATGTCTGCCCCGGGACCGTTCTCGACGCGGTCGCCCTGCGACAGGTTGCGGGGGGCGAGGATGTAGCGCTTCTCGCCGTCCGCGTAGTGCAGCAGCGCGATGCGCGCGGTGCGGTTGGGGTCGTACTCGATGTGCGCGACCTTCGCCGGCACGCCGTCCTTGTCATGGCGACGGAAGTCGATGACGCGGTAGGCGCGCTTGTGGCCACCACCCTGGTGGCGGACGGTCACACGACCGGAATTGTTACGGCCGCCCTTGCTGTGCAGCGGGCGAACCAGCGACTTCTCCGGCGTGGACCGCGTGACCTCGACGAAGTCGGCGACGCTGGAGCCACGACGGCCCGGCGTAGTCGGCTTGTACTTGCGGATTCCCATTTCTCAGTCCTCGTCCGATATTCGGACCAGGGCACTCCGTTAGGAGGCCTGGCCGAAGATGTCGATACGGTCGCCCTCAGCGAGGGTCACGATCGCGCGCTTGCTGTCCGCACGCTTGCCGAAGCCGGTGCGGGTGCGCTTGCGCTTACCCTGACGGTTGATCGTGTTGACCCCCGTGACCTTGACCGAGAAGACCGCCTGGACGGCCTGCTTGATCTGGGTCTTGTTGGCCCGCGGGTCCACGACGAAGGTGTACTTGCCCTCGTCGAGAAGCGCGTAGCTCTTCTCCGAGACGACCGGCTTGAGGAGGACGTCACGGGGATCCGTGAAGCTCTTGCTCAGCGGGGTCTCGACGGTGTTCTTGCCCTCGGTGGCGTGGCGCTTCGCCTTGGCGACGCGCGCTGCCTTGGCGGCCTTGGCCGCCTTCGGGGCGATGCTCGGGTGACGCGTAGCCATCAGGCCTCGCTCCCTTCGGTGTCGGCGTTCCGCTCAGCGGGCGCACCGGACACGAAGGACTCGAAAGCGGCCTGGGTGAAGACCACGTCGTCCGAGACGAGAACGTCGTACGTGTTCAGCTGGCCCGGCTCCAGGATGTGCACCTGGGGCAGGTTGCGGGCGGAGAGGAGGCCCTGCTCGTCCTCGCGGGAGATGACCAGGAGCAGGTTCTTGCGCTCACTGATCTTGCCCAGCAGAGTCTTCGCGGCCTTGGTGGAGATCTCGCCCTCGACCACGCCGGTGACGACGTGGATACGGCTGTTGCGGGCCCGGTCGGTGAGGGCGTGGCGCAGGGCCGCGGCCTTCATCTTCTTCGGGGTCCGCTGCGAGTAGTCACGCGGCTGCGGGCCGTGGACGACGCCACCACCGGCGAACTGGGGCGCGCGGGTCGAGCCCTGACGGGCGCGGCCGGTGCCCTTCTGGCGGTACGGCTTCTTGCCGCCACCGCGAACTTCGCCACGGGTCTTGGTCTTGTGCGTGCCCTGGCGGGCAGCGGCCAGCTGGGCGACTACGACCTGGTGAAGCAGCGGGATGCTGATCTTCTCGACGTCGAAGATCTCCGCGGGGAGCTCGACCGTCCCGGTCTTGTCGCCTGCCGGCGAAATGATGTCAACAGTGCTCATCGTTACCTCAGGCCCCCTTGGCCGCGGTGCGGACCAGGACGAGGCCGCCGTTCGGACCGGGGATGGCTCCCTTGATGAGGAGCAGTCCCTTCTCCGCGTCAACGGCGTGGACGGTCAGGTTCTGGGTGGTGACCCGCTCGTTGCCCATACGGCCCGCCATGCGCATGCCCTTGAACACGCGACCGGGGGTGGCACAGCCACCGATGGAGCCGGGCGAGCGGTGCTTGCGCTGGGTGCCGTGACCGGCGCCGAGGCCCTTGAAGTTGTGACGCTTCATGACACCGGCGAAGCCCTTGCCCTTGCTCGTGCCGGTCACGTCCACCTTGACGCCGGACTCGAAGGTCTCAGCGGTGATCTCCTGGCCGAGGGTGTACTCGCTGGCGTCAGCGGTACGGATCTCGACGAGGTGGCGGCGGGGGGTGACGTCGGCCTTGGCGAAGTGACCCTTGAGGGGCTTGTTCACCTTGCGGGGGTCGATCTCGCCGAAGGCGATCTGGACCGACTCGTAGCCGTCGGAGTCATTCGTACGGACCTGGGTCACGACGTTGGGGCCGGCCTTGACGACGGTGACGGGAACAACACGGTTGTTCTCGTCCCACACCTGCGTCATGCCGAGCTTCTCGCCCAGGATGCCCTTGATCTGCTTAGCCATTCTCAGATCACCGGCCCTTAGAGCTTGATCTCGATGTCGACACCGGCCGGGAGGTCGAGTCGCATCAGGGAGTCAACGGTCTTGGGGGTCGGGTCGAGAATGTCGATCAGGCGCTTGTGCGTGCGCATCTCGAAGTGCTCGCGAGAGTCCTTGTACTTGTGCGGCGACTTGATGACGCAGTACACGTTCTTCTCAGTGGGCAGCGGCACCGGGCCTGCGACCGACGCACCAGTGCGGGTCACCGTCTCGACGATCTTCTTCGCCGAGCTGTCGATGACCTCGTGGTCGTAGGCCTTGAGCCGGATGCGGATCTTCTGTCCCGCCATGGCTACTCAGTAGTCCTTAGTCTCGTTTAACGCTCTGCAACCCGGGGGTTTGCGTCCCTGCCTCCGACCCACGCGGTCGGGCGTGTCGCGTCCTCACTGACAGAAATATCCACAAGTGGATTTTCCCTACCGAGGGACACGGCCCAAAAACAACCGCGGAACCGAGGGCTGAACACCCATCGGGCGCCTGGCCGGTACCCCGCTGACACTTCCCGGAAGATTCCCGTACGTCCGCCCCAGCGCTGCCTTACGGCAGTTGGGGCGACGAGTACTGTGGGACTCGCTTCCGGTCCTCCCGGCGGGAGGCGCGCAGCATCGGCAACTCAACCGAGCAACCCCGACAGTCTGCCATACGGGGCACGGGGCTGGCCAATCGGGCGGAAGAGGTTACCCGGAGGGTGACGCACGTCAAACACGGGATCGGGGAACCACCGATGGCGTGTCGGCGCTCCCGCAACGAGCCCCGCATCGGCACCGGCGGATCTCGGCACACGGACGTGACCCGTACGCGCGCGGGCCGCGCGCCCCCGCGCGAGACACGCGCTGTAGCGATCCGATTACCGTGCGTCCTAGCATCGTCCGAATGGGCGCACAGTACGAGTTCGGGATCCTGGGACCGCTTGTCGTCACGCGCGACGGTCTGGGTGTGAACGTCGGCGCCGCACAACTGCGCACACTGCTGGCGGCGCTGCTGGTCGACGCCGGTCGCGTCGTCTCCGTGGACGCCCTGGCAGGCCGGTTGTGGGGCGAGGATCCGCCGCCGGGGGCGCGGAACGCCGTACAGAACTACGTCCTTCGGCTGCGCCGGGCTCTCGGGCCGGAGGTCGTACGGACCGACCGCCGCGGATACGCGCTGGACCCGGGGTCCGCGGACGGCCTGGACTCTCACCGGTTCCACGCGCTCGCCCGGCAGGGCGGGACCGCACTCGCCGAGGACCGTCCTGAGCAGGCGGCGGCCCTGCTGGAGAACGCGCTCGGGCTGTGGCGGGGCGAACCGCTGGCCGACCTGCCGCCGGAGCGGTTCGCGGACGTCGCCCCGGCCTTGTGCGAGCAGCGGCTGGCCGCACAGGAGTCGTGGATCGACGCGGTGATCCGGTGTCGCCGGCCCGCGGACACGCTCCCGGAGCTACGCCGGCTGACCGGGCAGCACCCGTTGCGCGAACGCTTCTGGTCCCAGCGGATGCTGGCGCTCTACCAGTGCGGTCGGCAGGGCGAGGCCCTGGAGTGCTTCCGCGAGATCAGCGGGCTGCTCGCCGAGGAACTGGGCATCGATCCGGGCGTCGAGCTCAAGGCCCTGCACCAGCGCATGCTCACGGCGGCGCCGGACCTCGCCCCGGCCGTGCCCCGGACACCGGCACCGGGGCCGGGAGCGGGGGCGGGGTTGGGGGCGGGGCCGGGCGGAGGCGGGAACCTGCCCGCCGAGACGACGTCCTTCATCGGGCGGGAGCGGGAACTGGCCGAGGCGCAGCGGCTTCTGAGGCTGTCCCGGCTGGTCACGCTGACCGGCGTGGGCGGGGTCGGCAAGACACGGCTCGCGCTGCGCACCGCACGGCGGCCGGCGTCCGCCTTCCCCGACGGGGTGTGGCTCGTGGACCTCGCGGCGGTCACCGACCCGGCACTGGTGGAACGGGCGGTCGCCGAGTCGCTGGGGCTGCGCGACCAGTCCACGCGGTCCGCGGCCGACGTGGTGGCAGGCCATCTGCGCCACCGGCACCTGCTGCTCGTGCTGGACAACTGCGAGCACCTGGTGGACGCCGTGGCCGTGCTGGTGCTGCGGCTGCTGCGGGCCGCGCCGGAGCTGCGGGTGCTCGCCACCAGCCGGGAGCGGCTCGGCGTGCCGGGCGAACACCTGCTGCTGGTCCCCTGTCTGACGCTCCGGGGCGGTCCTGACGGCACGCCGTGCGAGGCGGTGCGGCTCCTGACCGACCGGGCGGCGGCCTGCGCGGTCACGCTGCCGACGGGCGAGCGGCACGGCACGTCGGCCGCCGAGCTGTGCCGGCGCCTGGACGGCATCCCGCTGGCCATCGAACTGGCCGCTGTACGGCTGAGTTCGCTGACCGTGGAGGAGGTGCTGGAACGGCTGGAGGACCGCTTCCGCCTCCTGTCCGGTCCCCTCATGGCGGTGGCGTCCGGGCCGGGTCCGGTGGCGGCGCTCGCCGCCGGCCGCTACCGGCAGACGCTGCGCGGCGTCATCGACTGGAGCCACAGCCTGTGCACGCCCGGGGAGCGGCTGCTGTGGGCCCGCTTGTCGGTCTTCGTCGGCGGCTTCGATCTCCGGGCCGCCGAGGCCGTGTGCGCGGGCGGGGGCATCGCCCGGGAGGACGTGCTGGACCTGATCGACGGTCTCGTCCACAAGTCCGTGGTGACGGTCGAGTCGGCCGTGCCCGCCGGTCGGCACGGCGGCACCACCCGTTACCGGCTGCTGGAGACCATCCGCCAGTACGGTACGGACCGGCTGCGGGCCGAGGGGAGCGCGACCGGACTGCGGATCCGGCACAGCGACTACTACCAGGCCTTCGCCGCCCGCGCCGCCGACGAGTGGTGCGGACCCGACGAGGTCGGCTGGCTCATGCGGCTGCGCCGGGAACTGCCCAACCTCCGCTCCGCGCTCGACTTCTGCCGCGTCCACCCCGGCCGGGCGCTCACCGGCGCGGCCATCGCCGCCGACCTGACGCGGACGCGCTGCTGGTTCTTCGGCAGCACCCTCGGCGAGGCACGTCACTGGCTCGAAAGCCTGTCCGCGTCGCTCGATCCCGCTCTCGGCGAGCCGAAGGTCCTGGTGACAACCATGCAGGCGTTCATCGCGGTGTTCCAGGGAGACCACCCGGCGGCCCGCGCCCTCCTCGACGAGTGCCACGCGACGCCCGCGTCCTCGAAGGCCGCGCCGGTCGTCTACATCGAGGCGGTGTACGCGCTGCTGGTGTCCGGCGACCCCGCCTGCATCGCCCGGTTCGCCCGGGCCCGCGAGGAGTTCATCGCCGCGGGGATGACCGGTGACGCTCACATGGCCACGATGTTCTGGGCCCTCGGCGCCTCCTTCCTCGGGGCGCACGTCGAGGCCCGCGCCGCGTGCGACACGTACGTCGCCGAGGCCGAGGCGTCCGGCGCCGAGTGGGCACAGACCTGGGCCCGGTGGTGCGCGGCTCTCACCGAGCTGCTGCACGGGGAACCGTCCCGCGGACTCCTGCCGCTGTGCGAGGTGCTCGTACGACAGCGCGCCGTCGACGACAACTGGGGTCCCGCGTGGAGTCTGGAGGGCCTCGCCTGGACGCTCGGCGCCCTCGGGCACCACGACCGGGCGGCCGTCGTCCTGGGGGCGGCATACCGGTACCGCCAGGTGACGGGGGCCAGGATCGACGGGCTCCAGCCCGTCGCCGCACTCCACGTCCGTACCCGGAACCTCGTACAGGAGCACATGGCGGCCGAGGCGTACACCGACGCGTGGGAGCGCGGTGCGACGGCCGCGGACGGCGTCACGCTGGCGCTCGGTATCGCGCACGAGGTCCACCGGCGGACGGTCGTGTGAGCGCGGCCGTGGCGACCGCCGGACGACCGGGGTGACCGGCCGCCCGGCCGCCCGGCCGGAGTGACCCAGGTGTGACCGGGGTGACAGCGCGGACAGGAAGGGTGGATCGCGAAAGGTCGAAGGCGCAGTCGCCGACGACACGACGCGAGCCGAGGAAGCCACCGCACATGCCCCCCACCGCACCGGACTTCGGTCCGCGCATCGACCCCTACGCCCTGTACGAGGGGCAGCGGGGCTGCGACCCCGCCGCGAAGCCGGGAGTCCTGGCCTTCCGCGACCTGGTACTCGCCGCCTACCCGAGCACCCGGAGTCTGGGCATCGGCAGAGAGCGCGGCAGACCGGGGGCCAGCGAGCACAAGGAGGGCCGGGCCTGGGACTGGGGTGTTGATGCCCGGTCCCAGGGCCACATCGCCGCCGACCTGATCGACTGGCTGCTGGCCACCGACCGGCACGGCAACCGCCACGCGCCGGCCCGCCGTCTCGGGATCATGTACGTCATCTGGAACCACCGGATCTGGCATGCGAACCGCGCGGACACCGGCTGGACCCCGTACACCGGCGAGAGCCCGCACACCGACCACATGCACTTCAGCTTCGGCTGGGCGGGCGCCCGCAAGGAGACCACGTGGTGGACCGAGCGGGGGCCGGGCAGCCCCGGCGACGCACTGTCCGCCGCCGTGCCCTCACAGCCGCGGGCTCCCTCTCCGTCCGCCGACCGGGTGGGGCGCCTGTGACAGCCGCGGCTCCTGTGGCTCCTGCGGCTCCCTTGGAAAGGAGGTCATCACCTGCGGCTGCAACGACATCGCCCCGGCTACAAGGCGGCCTACCGGTTCACCTGCACCGGCCAGACCGCCGCGCTGTACAACCAACGCGACGGCCAGGGAGTGGTGCACCACACCTTCCGCGGCAGCCAGGAGAGCTGCCCTGCTTCCGGCACTTCAGGTGCTTCCGGTGCTCTCCGCAGCCCACGATGTGTGGTCGAGAAGGGCTCAGTGCCATTCCTCGGGATTGAGAGCGGTCGCGACGAACACGTCCCCCGCGGTGACGGTCAGGTCGGGCTGCCCCACTCGGAGTGCGATCTTCTCGCGATCGAACTCACGGAATTCGAGGACGAAGTGTTCGGCAGTGGCGGGCCGATCCAAGGGGAATCCATCGAGGTCCACCGCCGAATTCGCACGGTCCGCTCCCTGACAGAGGACCGATACGAACAGGGGGAAGTGTTCCGCTTCCAGCAGTCGATCCGCTTCCTCGATGACACCCGCGATCCCGACTCCACCCGTGACCGCACCGCACAAGTCGTCCAGGCAGTCCACCAAGGCGTCCCAGTTTCTTCCGAAATAGCCAGGGAACTGCAGGACTTCCACGAACGAACGATAAACCCCCTGCTCGGTCATCAGATCGCGGGCGTCGAAGCGGTGGACACGCCCACCCTTCGCCTCCAACGCTGCCAGCTGTCGATGGACCTCGGTCGCCCCTCGGGGAACGAAGACGACCCAGGGGGCCGCGGTCCCTGTGATGTCGAACCCGGTCATTTCTGGATCACCCTGTGAATTCACCGACGTAGTAGAAAGTTCCGTAGTGGTCCGGCGTGTAATACGCGGAACCGGGGCCGTCCCGCATCACCCCTCGCCCAGCGCGTCCCGGGAGTCCAGGTCGTTGCCGTACGCCCTGACGGGATAGAAGTCCTCGTCGATGCCCAACAGGCCCTCGCCGGTTTCCCAGTCGTATTCGGACGCCATGGCGGACCCTAAGCCGTCACGCGTCGCACGACGAGAGCACCCGCCACCTCTTGACGGCGTCGATCGCACCCGCGCCTGCAAGTCACGCCGTCCCCTTGGCTTGCTCCCCTTGCTCACGGCCTGTTCCAGGATCGGTCTGGTGTCCCCAAGGACTCCACGAAGTCGTTCACAACGCCCCTGGAGAACGGATCGACAGCGGGATCCTCAGGCGTGACCACGCTGACGGCGTAGTACTGGGACAGAAGCAATGCCGTTCCTTCGACGGCATCCTCGGCCTCGGGAGAGGCGGCCCGGACCCCGGACACTGTCGTCGCGTGCAGCGGAAGCGCATGGAGTCGGTAGAAGACGGAATACGGTCCTTGCCCGGAGGTGTCGAGCGCGTAGCCGTTGTCCTCCCAGAAATCCTCCATCTCCTGACCTGAGGAGAAGGTGACGATGCCCGAGTGGTCGTCGTCCTCCACCTCGGGAAGGGACCAGCCCTCCACGGCTCCGGACGAGAGCGGTTCCCCGTACAGAAACAGTCCCGGCCACCGCTGTTGCCCCCGACGGACGAAACGGTGCATGGCCTCCGGGAACGACGCGTCCACGATGAAGTCGGTCGAGTGGCCGGTGATATCCATGGAAGGTCCTTCTGGGTACGGTGAGACCTCCAGGTTTCCGTACCTCGCCCTCTGACCGATCGACCGCCCCGATCGGTCAGAGGGCGGCGTCGGCCTCCTCGCTCGGGGCTCGCGGGGGGGGTCAGGACTCCCAATACGGAGAACCGACGCGGATTCGGATCTGCCTGTCGCGGTCCACATGAACGGCGACTACGCCCTCGACGAGATCCCCGACCTCGGGCAGGGGGACGGGGGGAGCGTCGGGATCGTTGATCGTGCCGTCAGGGTTGTACGACAGGAGGTCGACGAAGCCGTGGACCTCGGGGGCATCTTCGAGTTCCAAGAATACGCCGAAATCGAATCGGTCCTTGACCTTTCCTCGCGCGGGGGACCCCACCGGGTACCTTCGTTTCGCTTCTTCCCAGGATTCTTTCGTCATTACTTGTGCCGAACTCTCGGGTATTGATTCAGTTCTTCCACGACATTATTCGGAATTTCCAGCTCCTTGTCAGGACCTCCTTCATAGTCTCGTTCATACTTCTGATACTTCGCAGTGTACTCCGACTTTGGAATCTTGATTTCAACCACCCCCTCACCGTAAGACTTGGCATACTTATCAGCTATTGAGCGCTCTTTCGCAAAGTAAACCCGCCCATTGGGATAGATGTAATCAGGGCCGTCCGGATCTCCAGGAAAGTCGTCCGCACGGTACCCGTACTTTTCCTGAGCCTCCCCCAGGTTCCTCCCCGGTGCTTTGAAGATGGACTGCGTGCACTCGTCCGGTGCGAGCCCCAGATGGTCGCTCCAAGTATGGGGGTTCGGAACGTAGGTGTGGGGGTTGGGAGCAGCGGCGAGACCAAGGGGATCCGCGGTGAGATATCGGCCGGTTTCGGGGTCGTAGTGGCGAAAGTAGTTGTAGTGGAGGCCTGATTCCGGGTCGAAGTACTGCCCGGGAAATCGTAGTGGCGTGTACGTCTTGCTATCAGCCACCCAGGCGGTGGTGCCCCAGAGTGCGCCGCGGGCGCGCCAGGCGAGGTTCCCGGTTTCGTCGACGAGTTCGGTGGGGGTACCGACGAGATCGGTGATGATCGAGAAGAAGCGGGAGTCGATCTCATCCTGGGGCGCTTCGGCCGCCGATACCCGTTCGGTCTGCGCGATGGGGTGCAAGCCCTGGTGATCCCAGGTGAGGGTGACCGGATTGGCCAGTTCCTCTGCCACGGTGGTCTGCTCGCAGAGAGTCGTACCGTCCCAGGAGAAGACGGTCTCCTCTATGACCGTTTCGCCGTCGAGGGCGAGGCGCTGCTTGGCTACGCGACGCCCGAGGGGGTCGTACCGGTAGCGCCAGCGTGTGCCGTCCGGCGTGATTACAGTGGTGAGACGGTCCTCGGCGTCCCAGAGGTAGCGCCAGGTCTCTGGTTTGCGGGACAGCCGCGTTTTCTGGCGAAGGGTGACACGGCCGAGGGCGTCGTGCTCGTAACGGAACTGACCGGCGTGGACGATATCGGTGCCCGCGTATGCGCGCGGCCCGGTGCTCTCGTGGCCCGGGTGTGTGCTGGGCCAGTCGGCGTACGTCTGGTTCCCTGCGGCGTCGTAGGCGTAGGTCTCGGTCCATCTGCGGGCGTGGACGGCGGTTACCCGGCCTGCCGGGTCCAGGTCGAAGCGGCGGGCGCCGGCAAGCTGCTCGTCGACGCCGATGACGTTGCCGTCGGCGCGGTAGGTGTAAGCGCGCTTTTGAACTGATTGGCCATCTACCGTGGTCAACGACTGAGCAGCGAGGCGGCCCAATTCGTCAAAGGCCTGGGCCAGGGTGACGTTCGCACCGAGGTGCCGGGCGATCTCCCGACCCGATGCGGCGCGCTCGAAGTCGATCACGCGGCCGGAAGTGACGAGTCGGGCAAGCCTGCCCGCGGCATCATGGGTCCTCACGCTGGTCGCTCCGGTGGGGGTGGTGCGACTGCTGCGGCGCCCCGCCTCGTCGTACGTGAAAGTGAGAGTGCGCCCGTCGACGGTCTCGGAAAGCAGTCGGCCGAGGTGGTCACGCTCAAGCGTGAGCGAGGAGTCCGGCCCTGCGGCATGGGTGAGGCGGCCGGACTGGTCGTGGGCGAAGATGGTGACCGCCCCGGCAGCGTCTTTGCGGATGATCCGGCCGAGCGCGTCGTGGCCGAACGAAACGGTCTCACCAAGAGCACTGGTTCGTGAGACGAGCCGCCCCGCAGCGTCATGCGTGTAAGTGACCGCCCGGCCGCCGAAGTCCGTCTCCGACACCAGCCGTCCTGCAGCGTCGTAGTCATAACTCCAGTTCAGCCCCAGAGGGTTGGTGACCTGTATGACGCGTAGCGACGGGTCGTAGGCGAATTCGTAGCGGGCGCCGTCAGGGCTACTACGGGCTGCGAGCAGGTCGAAATCGGTGTATTCGAAGCGGGAGATCTGTCCCAACTGGTCTATGTGACTGGTGCAGTTGCCCTCACCGTCATAAGTCCACGTCTCACTTTCGCCATCGGCCGTGGTGCGGCGAATGAGATGACCCTCTGTCGACCAGCCGAAGCGGGTGGTGTGTCCTGCCGAATTGGTGAACGTGACGGGTCGTCCCAACGCGTCACGTTCCCACGAGAGCACGTCGGCCAGGGGATCCGTGGTCCGGATGGGCAGTCCTACCGCGTTACAGCACACCGTGGTGGTGCGCCCCAACGCATCGATGACGGCCGCAGGATGTCCCGCTGCCGTGTAGACGCTGCGCTCGGTCTCCCCGGCCGGGTTGGTGATAGCGGTGCAGTTGCCTCGCTCGTCGTAGGTGTACCTCCAGGAGGCACCGTCCGGCAGTTCGATGGCTGCGGCGAGATTGAGGTGGTTGTAGGTGACTCGGACGACGCTGCCGTCCGGTCGACGTATCTCGACGGGCTGCCCCAGCTCGTTGTTGACCACGCTCGTGGTGTGGCCGAGCTGATCCGTGGAGGAGATGAGGTGGTGCCCGCTGTCGTATGCGGTGCGGACCGTGCCACCCAACGGGTCGATCTCGGCGACCACCAGACAGTTGTCGTCAACGACGTACCGGGAGGTGGCTCCGTCAGCCGACGTGATCTCTGTTATGCACGAGCCGGGCCATGCGGGGTCGGCCCCGTCATAGGCGAAGGTGTTGGTCACGTATCCGGCTTCACTGCCCTGCGCGACGCAGCGGTCCTGATCGTCGTATGTGTAGTCGTAACGACTGCCATTGGTGTCCCGCCATGAAGAGACGCGCAGACGCTCGTCGTACATGAACTCCATCGGCAGACCGGACGAGTTGACGACCGATGTGAGGTTGCCGTCCGCGTAGCCGTACCGCTTGAGGGCGAGATCCGAGCCGTCCTCACCCCCACCGGCCAGGCTCAGAGCAGTGACCCGCTCCTCCACCACGGTCAGGACGAGGTGATAGCCGCCCGAGTGCCGGATCGCGTGAGGTACTCCGTCGAAGTCGTAGTCGAAGTCGATGGCGTTGTGATTGCGGTCGACGATGCGCTCCAGAAGCGCCACGCCCTCCCGAGGTGGGGCGAATTGGCGACTCTGCCCGGCGATTGGATCATCGATGCGGTAGCCCCCGGTGCCCAGGCGTGTCAGAGGCCAGCGCGGACCGCTCTCGGGGTGAACGTTCGCGTCCGGCTTCCGAGGGTGGGGATACGTGAGGAGCATGCCGTCCTCGGTGACGAAGACGATGCCGCTGTCGTCGACTTCGAGGCGCTGGTCAATGGTGGAGGACCAGGTGGGGCCGAACCACCAGCCGGTGCGGTAGCCGGAGGCGACGCGGCGGGTGAAGGTGAGAGGGAGGGTGCCCGGCAGCGTGACGTCCGTCTCCGCCAGGAACATCTGACCAGTAGCCGCATCGACCGGGTCACCGCAACCCTTGATCTTGCTCTTGAGTCGGTTGTACGCGCCTTTGGCCCCGTCCGCGAGGGCTCCACGGGCCGACTTGCCCAGGCCCCGGACACCGTTCGCCATGCCCTTCAGACCCTTGAGGCTCTTGAGGCCTTTGGCGAGTCCGCCGAGGCTGGTCAGCCCCTTCATCCCGGGTATGCACTCCAGCGCCGCGAAGGCCACATCCCATAGGGAGGCCTGGCCCTTCATATATTTGTTGAGGGTGTCGGCCAGCACCACGAGCGCCGCGATGAGCACAATCGCGCCCAGGATCGGCCCACCAATGATCATCGCGATGATGCCGAGGACGGCGACGACGACCTTGCAGACCGCCACGATGGTGTCCCAGTTGTCGGAGACCCAGTCCCCGACCTCCTCGTACCACTTACGGTTCTGAATGCCCGCGTCGGACGCCTCGTCGAGCTTGCTCTTCGCCTCCCGCGCGGCGTCCTCCCGCATGGTGCGCGCGTCGGCGGCCATCTTCTTCGCCGCATCCAGCGCGTTCGAGGCGGAGGTGACGTCCGACTGGGCGGAGGTCTGCGCGGACTCGGCGTTGGTCGCATCCCGGGTGGCGGCACGGACCTTGGACTCGTCCGGCTTCGGCACATCCTTGCCCGCCGACCCGGGATCGTCCTTGTACTTGTCGGCTTCCTTGTTCGCCCGGGTCACCCAGGAATCGGCCGTGGACAGACGGGACTTGGCGGAGGACAGGTCCGCCTGCGCCTCGCGGCCTTTGGCCAGGGCCTTGTCGGCGAGGGCCTGGGCCCGCTCCAGCTTCGGCCAGTACGCCGCCAGCGCATCCCCCGCCAGGTCGTACGACTTCTTCAGCTTCTTCAAGTTCTTCGGAACCCCGGAGAACTCGTCCCGGAACACCTCGGCGGTCTTCCCCACCATCGTCAGGACGGCATCCTCCTCCGCCATCCCCTTCACCAACCGCAGCGCATCCTGCACGTCATCGGCAAAGTCATGCAGACTCTTGGCCAACGACCGCACCCGGACCGGATCCCCCGGCGTCGGATCCTTCTCCAGATCCAGGACGTGCCAGTCCGTCGGCCGATAACCCGCCACCACGCGACCCCCGTCACAACTGCCCCGTACGAAACCGTACGCAGCAGCGAATTTACTAGGCGTCGGCGTCCCTCGCATGCAAGAACAGTTCGGATCCCGAGGTCAGGCCTGCCAGTCGAGTTGCTGTTCAGGGGCTCCGACGGAGCGTCCGTGACTCTGGGCCTCGCGACGGCCTTCGGCCTGACCCCGTGGGTAACGGAGACCTTGTCCGCGAAGACCACGAAGGTGTCTGTCGCGGTGTGGAAGTCGGTGTACCAGCCGCCCGTCGGGGCGAGGCAGGTGGCCAACTCGGCCGGCCAGCCGCGGGACTCCGGTCAACTGGGCCCCGACCCTCAGACTCTCGGCGATCAGCACTCCTTCAAGCATCCCTGCCTCCTTGTCGTGGCCGCAGTGAACGCGAACTCCCCGCCGGCCGACGTACTCGGCCCGAGCAACCCACCGCACGCGCCCCACAGCATCCGTGAGGAGTTTCCCCGCCGCACCCCTTCTGTTGGCCAGGTGTGGCTACCTTCGCCTCGCCGGGTCCGGTACAGGAGAGGCCCATTCATGAGCACCCCGATCCACCGCACCTCGACACGGCAGTCTGCAGCCGTCCTGACGCCGGCCCAGCAGCGTCGGGAAGGGAGCAGGACCGGGAGTACGTCCGCACGCTCGACGGAACACGCCCTCCTCGCGATGCAGTCCCGCGCCGGCAACCGGGCCACGACCGCGGCGGTGCAGCGCGCCCGGGACACCGCCCGAGACCCCGCCCGGGACACCGAAAGAGACAGAGCGGCGGAGAACGGCGGCGCGTCCGCCGGAGCGAAGAAGAAGAACTACCGCGACCGGATCGCCGCGCTCCTCGACAGGTTCAAGAAGAATCTCGAACCCATCGACACCTTCATCAAGGGCTTCCAGACCCCCACCAACGCCGCCTTCACCCAGCAGGCCGCCGTCTCGGCCAACGAGGGCCTCAAGCACTCCACCGCCGCCTCGGGGACCTCCGCGGCGTCGGGGAACCTCCTCACGGAGGCCGCCGGCACCGTGGCCAGTGGCATGGACGCGTACAAGAACATGAAGGACGCCAAGAAGCACGAGACCGGGGCCAACCACCACACGGCGAACAAGCGGGCCAAGACCAAGGGTGCCGACGCGGTTGTCGGCGCCGCCAATTCGGGAAGCTACAGCGCCGCCATCGCCAAGGAGGTGACCAAGGTCCAGAAGGCGGCGGGCGCCGCGGTGGCGTCCGAGGCGAGCGGTATCGCCAGCGCCTCCATCGGCGCGATCAAAGGCATGCGGTCCGCCTTCCGCGTCGGCGGAGCGGCCGGCAAGTACCGGCAGATCAAGAAGCTGGGAGACCCCCACGTCGTCCAGGCCGGGGCACTGGCCCGGCTGACCGAGTCGCGGGAGCAGGCCGGCTGGGCCGCCGCGGAGGCCTACGTCGCACTGGACGCCTACTGGGCCCACGACGGCCCGGAACGGCTGGAGCTCGTCTCCGAGGCCATCGACGCCGCCTGGGACGCGATGGGCGAAGCCCGTGACGCCGCCGAGACCCTCCAGCACGCCGAACGAGACGTGGAAAAGCTGAGCACCGTGCAGGGGTACGCGAAGAAGAAGCAGCTCACCAAGATGGGCAAGGAGACGGTCAGCGGCGGGGGCGAGTCCACCAAGGCCGCCGCCGGCATCGTGACGGCGGTCGCGGCGGGAACAGTCGGGCTGGCGAGCAACCCGGTCGGATGGGGCCTCGCCGGGGCCGGGGCCGGCCTCGTCCTCGGCGTGACCATGTACAAGGCGCTCCGCGCCGCCACGAAGCGCTACGAAGAGGTCCACCACCCCGAGCGCTGGGCGCCGAAGGGCGAGACCCCCGCGGAGGCCGCGTCCCGCAAGGAGTCACTGCAGCATGCCCTGAAGTTCTGGAAGAAGGTGTCGAAGGGCGAACGCCAGGCCATGGCGCGCCAGATCTACGCCCTGGCGGCAGGTCCCGACATCTCCGGGAGCGGCAGCACGACGGCCGAGATGCGGGAGTCCGCCAGATCCCTGCTCATCGCGCTCAAATCCGGTCCCGCCAAGCACAAGCTGGAGCCGGAAGCCTGGGTTGAGACCCTCAACGACCCGGCGAAGACCGGCGATTGGATCCAGGAGATAGCGGAACAGCTGGCCTCGGGGTGACCAGCCCCGTTCTACTGGGCCGTCGACAGGGGCGCCACGAATGACGACCAGGCGGCGGGGCTGAGCGTGAGCCGGGGGCCTGCGGCGTTCTTGGAGTCGCGGACGTGGATGGTGGCGGGGGCGTTAGTGGGGGTAGCGGCTATCTCGACGCAGTCGTTGACATCACTGCTGCTGCTGTAGCTGCTCTTGTACCAGTGGAGTTCCGTGGCGGCGGTCATAGTCTCCCCAGCGCTTGCTCGATGAAGGCCAGTGACTCCCTCGGGTCGAGAGCCTGCGCCCGGATCATGCCATAGCGCAGTTCAAGGATACGAAGGTCTCTGGGGTTTGAGACCGGGCGGCCGTTGAACGCGCCATCGGAACGCCCGACTGCCGTGCCGTCGGCGAACTTCAGCACTTCGATCAGGCCCTGCACACCGGAGTGCTCCTCACGGTCGGTCGGCATCACCTGAAGCGCGACGTTCCGCAACTGCCCTACCTCCAATAGGTGTTCGAGCTGTCGGCGCAGCACCGGCTTCCCACCGAGAGGGCGTTCCAGCGTCACCTGTTCCTGGACGAAACTGAGCGTCGGAGCCGGCTCCCGCTCGAAGATGGCTTTCCGGGCCATGCGCGCTGCGGTGCCCCGCTCCAGCACGTCCGGCGAGTACGCGGGCTGCCTCATCTCGAACAGCTTCCGCGCGTACTCCGATGTCTGCAACAGGCCATGGATGTTGTGGTTGCTGTACAGCAGCACCTCAACCGACCGGTCCTCCAGCTCCTTCAACTCCCGCACCTTCTTCGGATACCGAGCCTTCTCCACGTCCTCCCTGAACGCCTTGAGATGCCCACCCGCGTTCAACACCTCGTCCGCCCGGTCCAGGAGTTCCGGCCGGGGAATCCGCGCCCCTCGCTCGATCTTGCGGACCATGTCCTCGCCGTACCCGATGGCCTCCCCGAACTCGGCGACCCGCATCCCGGCCGCCTCCCGGCAAAGCCTGACCAGTCGCCCCACGGCCTCCACCAACGGCGCACTCTCGTCCCCCGGTTCGAGATCCCAGCCCGCCTCGTCCACAGCCACACCCTCACTACTCATGCCCACCCACCTCCAACGCCGACCCGTACCCGCACGACACCCAGGACAGCCGAGACAGAACGAGACAACGACAGGACAGTCCCGGTACGCACAGTCGTCATCGCAGCTCAAGGCAAGCACGGTCCGCCACGCTGAGTGACATGAATCAGGAAACGGCCCGGCACCCGTCCCAACCCGACTACGCCGTCCGCAACTTCAGCGTGCTGCTCTCCTCCACCCCACGCGGCGCCCGCCTCGCCCGGCTGCTCGCCACCGAGCAACTCCGCGCCTGGGAACTGCCCTTGGAGGGGGCAAGCCACATCGTGGCCGAGCTGGCGGCCAACGCGGCGACCCACGGACGCGTACCCGGCCGCGACTTCCGGCTCACGCTCTACGTGATCGGCGGCACCCTCCGCATCGAGGTGACCGACACCCGAGGCGACCGACCGATCCCCCGCCTCCGGCAACTCCCCCCGCCGGAAGCCGAATCGGGCCGCGGCCTCCTCCTCGTCGAGGCCCTCGCCGACCGCTGGGGCGTGACGCCCGGCCGCCCCCCGCGCAAAACGGTCTGGGCCGAGATCAGCGTCGTACGGCGGACCGCTCCCACCGAATCGCGGCGCGTCACGTCCCGGTGAATGGACCGCTGGTGCTGCACGACATCAAAGCTTTTAAAGAACCCAGGGAAAGAACCCCACCAAACCCCACCAGCCTCCCGCGCCCTCCCGCGTCAGCACCGCGAGGCCGCGTCGCCCACAAGGGTGACAATCGCCAACTCAGCTGGATTTCTGTCCGGTTGGCAGGCATATGCTCGCCCCGCGACAAGCAAGGCAACCGGCAAGTCAGTCGATCAGCCGGTGAGACAACTCCAGAACATGCGACGGCCCCCGGCCGGGACTGCAATCCCGATCGAGGGCCTGACCACCGAGGAAGAGAAGGCCTTCCCGATGGATAAGCAGAACCCTAGCGCGCCCACGTGCGCCCAGCCCCGGATTCCGCGGGGCGTCACCCATGTCAACACCCGCCACACCACCCGCTTCACGGTGATCGGCAACCACCTCGCCCAGCACCCGGTCATGTCGCTCACCGCGATCGGGCTCGCCACCCACATCCAGTCGCTGCCCGCCGAGTCCCGCGTCGACATCAAGACGCTCGCGGACCGCTTCGACGAGGGTGAGACCCGTATCGCCGCCGCCCTGCGGGAAATTGAGGCGCACGGCTACCGGGATTCATTCGCAGTGCACCGGGGTTCACCCCGGTGGTGAAGCGAATCTCATACCTGCGACGCGGAGCGTCGCGGTGTCGTTCCGGCGGAGCGGACTTCGCTTCACCACCGGTGATGAGTCGCTCACATGTTCCCGGTGACGGCGCTTGTTCGGCGTGCCTAGTGTGATCGTCATGCAGCTCAGGTACGCCTTCAGGTTGTACCCGGACACCGGCCAGCGCACCGCGCTGGCCAAAGCGTTCGGGTGCGCCCGCGTCGTGTTCAACGACGCGGTGCGTGCCCGTGAGGACGCCCGCAAGGCCCAGCAGCCGTTCCCGAAGATCGGCGAGCTGTCCACCCGCCTGATCACCCAGGCGAAACAGACCACATCACGCTCCTGGCTGGGTGAGGTCTCCGCGGTCGTCCTGCAGCAGTCCCTGCGCGACGCCGAGACTGCGTACCGCAACTTCTTCGCCTCCCTCAAGGGCACCCGCAAGGGCCCGAAACTGGGTGCACCCCGGTTCAAGTCCCGCAAGGACACCCGGCAGTCGATCCGGTTCACCGCCAACGCCCGCTGGTCCCTCACCGACAGCGGCCGGCTGAACCTGCCGAAGATCGGGGCGGTGCAGGTGAAGTGGTCCCGCACCCTGCCCGCCACCCCCACCTCGGTCACCGTCATCAAGGACAGCGCGGGCAGGTTCTTCGCCTCGTTCGTCATCGACACCGACCCGCAGGCGGATGCCGAGCGGATGCCTGCCACCGACCACACGATCGGCATCGACCTCGGCCTGACCCTCCCCCAGACTCCGTCCGGGGGGACCCCCATCGCCGTCCTGTCCGACGGCACGAAGATCGACTCCCCGCGGTTTCTGCGCCGCGCGGAGAAGAAACTGAAGAAGGCCCAGCGGGAACTGTCCCGCAAGCAGAAGGGTTCGAAGAACCGGAACAAGGCCCGGCTCAAGGCCGCTCGCGCCCACGTCAAGGTCACCGACGCCCGCCATGAGTTCCACCACCAGCTCTCCACCCAGCTGATCTCCGAGAACCAAGGGATCGCCGTGGAGGACCTGGCGGTGACGGGACTGGCCCGCACCAGGCTGGCCAAGTCCGTGCACGACGCCGGATGGTCTTCGTTCATCGACATGCTCCGGTACAAGGCGGAGCGGTACGGACGCACCCTGATCAAGATCGGCCGGTTCGAGCCGACGAGTCAGGTCTGTTCCGCCTGCGGCGTCAAAGACGGGCCCAAACCCCTCGATGTCCGGGAGTGGACGTGTGCCGCCTGCGGTGCCGTCCACGACCGGGACACCAACGCCGCGATCAACGTGAAGACGGCCGCCGGACTGGCGGTATCGGCCTGCGGAGCGCCGGTAAGACCTGGAGCAATCCCGGCACAGCGCGAAGAAACAGGAAGCCACGGATTCCCGACCGCGCCCCGTGCCGCGTAGCGGCACAGCAACGATCGAGAAGGCCAGAATCCTCGCCCTTCAGGGCGAGGTGCAAGTCAACTGTCCCGCACCCGGAAGCGCCTGCCGAGCGGCCACCTGGTCACGCACACCGTGTCGTACAACCAGCCGTTCATCCAGGCCGACGCCAAGACCGCCGAGGCCACCGAGCCCGCTCCCCCGGAGCCGCGCCGAGCCACCCCCATCGACGTACCGCCCCCGCAGAACCCCGACCCCGTACCGGCGCCCCCCGCAGCCCCGCCGACCTCGGCGCCCCTGCCCTCGCCCGCGCCACTGCCCGCTCCCGTACCCCCCGCCCCCAAACCCCCACTCTCCGAACCCCACACCCCCGACCCCGACCAGGCCCGCCACCGCACGGCCGCCACCCTCCTCGCAAGCCTGCACCGCCTCCTCCTCCCCGAACGGGACGTACACCGCCTCGCCCCCGCCGGTTTCCTCGCCGATGTGGAGAGGAGGGCGGACGAGTTGGTCAGGGCTGCCGAAACTTTCCACGTCCACGGTCGGGCCTGTGAGGGGATCGATCCAAAAGGCGGCGACATCATCGTCCCCGGCGGCATGTTCACGTACCAGGTCGTCGTGCGCAGCGAGCGTGTCTACGTCGTCCAGATCACTTGTCTGGGTTTCTGAACCTGAACCGTAGGGCGCGTCGCACGCCGCTCCGTTCCGCGCCCGTCCCACCCCCGGATCGCTGCCGCGACTGCCGTTCCAACCTGATGGAGATCGCTCAGCATGATCACCCGCCATGTGTATCGGACGATGCGAAACGTCGTCCAGGCCATGGGCGCCGCCCTTCCCGGCAAGTTCGAGATCACCAGAGAAGGGATCATCCACGACCTTGCCGCACCCAATGCCCTCACGAACTGACCAGGTCGCACCTGCGCAAACGCCTTGAGAAGGTGATGCCGGACGATCTCGTGGCACACACCGGCACCCCGGACGTGGAAGACGAGTCCGCAGGTGTCATGCGCCGCCCCGACGTGATGCTGATCGCCGAGGCGGACATGGAGGGCGACGGGGCCTTCGACCCACGCACGCTGATCGCCGCCATCGAAGTCGTGTCCCGCTCCAACCCGGACAACGACTGGGTGGGCAAAGTGCGCGACTACTCCCTGCTCGGCATCCCCGTCTACGTGATCTTCGACCCGCGCACCGGTGAAGGCGCTGTCCTTTCCGACATCCACTCGACCCCGAGCGGCCCGCGCTACGCCACCCGCAAGGACTTCATGTACGGCGAAGACGTCACCATCGCCGAGTGGACGATCTCGACCGCCGACCTTCCGCACTACCCGGGCAAGCCCGGCGGGCAACACGCCGACTGACGCATCGCCCGCCGCATTGCCCGCCATGACCATGCTCTCTGCCGTGCTGTCTGCCGTGCCGGGATTCAGCGGCCCGACCTCAGCCCCTCCCGCACAGCCCCCCACGCCGGCTTCTCCCCGAACCCTTCATCCAGCAGCGTCGCCGCCCCCTGCCCCTCGAAGACCCCGGGCACCCACGAGTACTTGTCCGTGAAGCCCCAGACGGTGAACGACTTGCAGCTACGCGTCCCCAGGCACGCGTCCAGCAGCCCCCGGAAGTACGCCGCCTGCGTCGCGAGCTTCGACTCATCCACCGGCAGGATCATCCGGACGTCCACCTCTGTGAAGGCCGTCTGCATCCCCAGCTTCGCGAACCGTGCGAGGTTCCCCGGCACATCCCCCGGGAATCCGTACTGGATCGCCAGGTGCCCCTGGATCCCGAAGCCCTGCACCGGAACTCCCTCCGCCCGCAGCCGCTTCGCCAGTTCGTAGTACGCCGTGGACTTCGCGTTGACGCCCTCCACGTTGTAGTCGTTGAGGAAGAGCTTCGCCTTCGGGTCGGCCGCGTGCGCCCAGCGGAACGCGTCGGCGATGTACGACGGTCCGAGCTGCTGCAGCCAGATCGAGTTCCGCAGCGAACCGTCCTCCTCGAAGACCTCGTTCACCACGTCCCACTGCTGGATCCTGCCCTTGTACCGCTTGACCTCCGTGGTGATGTGCTTCCGCAGGATCCCGCGCAGCTCCGCCGCGTCGATCGAACCGTCCGCCACCCCCGACGTCAGCCACCCGGGCAGCTGGCTGTGCCAGACCAGCGTGTGACCGCGGACCACTTGTCCCCGCTCGCGCGCGAAGCGCACCAGCTCATCCGCCCCCGACCAGTCGTACGTCCCGCGCGTGGGCTCGACGACCTCCCACTTCATGACGTTCTCGGCGGTGACGGAGTTGAACTCCCGGCCCGTCGTTCTGCGGTACGCGGTGTCGTCGGCCAGCGCCGCCATGTCCACGGCCGTGCCGATACGCAGATCCGCGCGATCGGCAAGCGTCCGCAGCGGAGCCTGCGCACCACCCCGCGGAGCCTCGTGCGCGGAAGCGGTCTGGACGCCCGTGACCAGCAGAGCTGCGCTGAGCAGGCCCACGAAGGGCAGGCGGAAGTGCTTCATGTGCGGTCCTTCCAGTAAGTAGTACAGGTCAGCGGATCAGCGAATGCGGTGGCTCTCCAGCGGCCCCAGATACGTCGGCGTCAGCCCACCCGTGTCGATCACGAGCCGCTGCACCACGACCGTCGGATCGACCATCCAGAACTTCAGCCGGTGCACTCCGGCCGCGGAGATCGTGTGTTGGGTCGACGTGCGATTGACGTTGTCCGATGTGTTGCGGGCCCACTCCATGTCCATCAGCCCGTCATCGGCTCCCGTGGCCGCGTGGATGTCGACGATCTGCGGGGTGTCCTCGTCGAACGAGATCCCGTACTTCAGCCCGCCCGTCGGCAGCGTCGGATTCCGCGGGGAGAGGTACGCCCAGACGGTCACCGGGCCCGGACCGGAACCGGAACCGGAGGACAGCAGACTCACCTCGTACTCCAACCGCGGCGACGAACCTCCCGGAGTCTGCCTGGGAGCCGTCACCGGCCACGGCGTGACGCCCGCCCCCGTACGCCCGATCCCGTCGATACGCCGCCACGTCCCCACCGAACGCGTGAAGTGCTCGGCATCGACGGCGACGTACCCGCCCGCCTCCACGAACCCCCGCAGCCCGCGCGCGGCCGGTCGCTCGGCGATCACCCCGACCGTCACCACCGCGCCCGCCCCTTCCACGGTCACCGAGGCCTCCGCACGCCCCCGCGGCGCCTTCGACCAGTCCACGGTCAGCACGGCCCGTACCTGCTTCCCGACCCGGCCGCGCGGACGGTCCACCCGCAGCCACGGCACGGACGACGTGATCCGGTAGTCGAAGGCCGTACGCCCCCGGTTGAAGACCTCGATGTACTGGTCGGGCCGCGTCTGGTACGGACTGAAGACCGGCAGCACGGCAGCCGCCCCCGAACCGGGTCCCGCCCCCGGCCACCACTCCCCCGACTCCACCCCGTCCACCGCCACGCCCATCGCGGCCGCCGTCGGCACCTCAATACGCTTGACCGCCGGAAAGATCTCGTCCGGCAACGCCACGTTGTTCCGCTCCGGCTGCTGCCAGGGCGCGTTGGGCCCGTACCGCTCCACATCCCCGTACCCGATGTGCGGCTGCGTCTGGAAACCTCGCCACTTCCCGCCCGCCACCTGCGAGTTGAAGCGCTCGGCGAGCGCGAAGTCCCGTGCGAGCCCGGCCTCCGCCTCGGCCGCCAGGTCGTTGGTCGCGGCCCGCCCCTGCCCGGCGTACAGCAGGTTGGTGAACTCCGCCTCCCGCAGCCCGTACAGGTTGGCCGTCGCCTCCACCTCGTACCCGACCAGCTCGAACCAGGCGTCCTGATCCGCGGCCGGCAGCCGTCGGCCGATCCGGGCCGCGTCCTCGCCCAGCTGCCGCCACTCCTCCGTGACCCGCTCCAGTTCGCGGTGGCCGAAGTAGAAGGGCGTCGCCTTGTCGTCGTACACGACCTTGCCGTCCACCAGTGTGATCCGGCGGTTCAGCAGCTCGGGCTTGCGCCGCGACTGGAGCTGCGCGTACGCCGCCAGCACCGACGCGATCGCGGGAGCCAGCCCTTCCGCCCGCCCGAAGTTCTGCCGGGCGTACCGCCGTTCCCACTCACCCAGGCTCTCCAACGGCCAACGTCCCGGATTCCAGGCGTAGTTGAGGAAGAACTCCGTCGGAAGCTCGTTCCCCTTCAGATCCCCCACATTCGTGACCCACAACTCCCGGTTCCCGTACTCGACCGCCTGATGGAGCTGGTCCCACATGTTCGGCAGCGAAGTGGTGTCCACCCACTTGTAGTTGCGGCCGACGCCCACGTAGTCGAAGTGGTAATACAGCCCGTAGCCACCGCCCCGCATGGTCTCCGCCGGGTCCGGGTGCTTGCGGATGTTGCCCCAGTTGTCGTCGGTCAGTACGACCGTCACGTCGTCCGGCGCCCGCAGCCCGCGGTCCCAGTACCGCTGGACCTCCTTGTAGAGCGTCCAGACCTGCGGGGTCTCGGCCAGCGGCTTCCCCGTGACGTCCGCGATGATCGATCTCTGCGTCGCGATGATCTCCTGCATCAGCTCGATGCCGTCGCCGTCCGGCAGACTCGTGTCGCCGTTGCCGCGCATGCCGAGCGTGACGACACCCTCGAAGTCCTGGTCGACCATGCGCTCGATACCGTCGCGCCAGTACGCCTTGACGGCCGCCGCGTTCCGCCGGAACGACCACTCCCCCGTACCGCCGTACGGGTCACGGCCGGGCGTGACGATCTCCCCGGAGCTGTCCCGCACGGCGGGCACGGCATGCCGGTTCCACTCCTCGATGCCCCGCATCATCGGCGCCTCATGGGACGTGCCCATGACAATCCCGTACTCCTTGGCGCGCGCGTGGTTCGCCGGGTCGTCCTCGGCGAAGGCCCGCCCCCACACCGCCGGCCACAGATAGTTCGCCTTCAGCCGCAGCAGCACCTCGAAGACCTTGGCATAGAAGTCGGCGGTGAAGCCGCCGGGATGCCCGGGCGCCTTCCCCGGCCCGAAGTACCCGGGGGCCCAGGTCCCCAGCGCCGGGTTCTCGTCGTTGATGAAGACTCCCCGGTACTTCACCGCCGGCGTGCCCTGGCTGTACCGCCCCGGCAGCACGTACACCTCACTCCGCCGCACCGGCCGCACGTCGTCCCACCAGTACCAGGGCGAGACCCCGATCCCGTACGAGACGTCGTACGCCCCGAAGATCGTGCCGCGCGGATCGCTGCCCGCGATGACGAAGGCGCGGTCGACACCCGGCATCGGCCGCTCGACGACGGTCTGGAGAGAGGTCTCCCACTTGCCTCGCACGCCGGTGACGTCCAGCTTTCCGGCGGCGACCAGCCCGTCGATCAGCGGACTGCGCCCGATCGTCCCGACCAGGACGACCTGCCGCGCCACCGAGGACCCGGGCCGTACGCCCGTGACCCGCTCGATGTCGGCACGGAGATCCCCTGCCACCCGTACGACTCCGGGGTGGTCGTCGGCGTGGACGACCACCGGAGCGCCCACGAGCGGGAAGGCCCCGTCCTTCGGCGAGAAGGAGATGTACGCCCCCGGGTCCGTGACCGGCGGGGCGTCCGCCGCCCACGCGACCCCGGCCAGGCCGGGCAGTCCGGGTAACGCGGGCAGCGCCGCGAGCCCGGCACCCACCCCGAGAACGGTCCTACGGCTGACGCGCCCAGACATGCCTCACCCCTCGATACCCCTCGATCCGAATTTGGTCAGTGGCATGACAAATGGTGAGGCGAGTGAACCTATGGGGACAACGGGTCGTCAGCGCCGAATACTTTCGTGACGAATCTTTTCGACGCGGCAACACACAGACACGGACAGAGACACGGGCACAGCGAAGGGGCCCGTACGACCGAAGTCGTACGGGCCCCTTCAAGGAGCTCGCGAGGAGCTACCAGGCGTTCAAGCCCAACAGGTAAGCGAGGCTTACTTGTTGATCTTGGTGACCTGGCCGGCGCCCACGGTCCGACCACCCTCACGGATGGCGAACTTCAGGCCCTCCTCCATGGCGACGGGCTGGATGAGCTCGACGATCATCTCGGTGTTGTCGCCCGGCATGACCATCTCGGTGCCCTCGGGGAGGGTCACAACGCCCGTCACGTCAGTCGTACGGAAGTAGAACTGGGGACGGTAGTTGTTGAAGAACGGCGTGTGACGGCCGCCCTCGTCCTTGGACAGGATGTACGCCTGCGCCTCGAACTCGGTGTGCGGGGTGACAGAGCCCGGCTTGATGATGACCTGGCCGCGCTCGACGTCCTCGCGCTTGATGCCACGGAGCAGCAGACCGACGTTCTCACCGGCCTGGCCCTCGTCGAGCAGCTTGCGGAACATCTCGATGCCGGTGACCGTGGTGGTGGTCTTCTCCTGCTTGATGCCCACGATGTCAACGGTCTCGTTGACCTTGAGGACACCACGCTCGATACGACCGGTGACGACGGTGCCACGACCGGTGATCGTGAAGACGTCCTCGATCGGCATCAGGAACGGCTTGTCGACGTCACGCTCGGGCTGCGGGATGTGCTCGTCCACGGCCTTCATCAGGTCGAGAACGGACTGGCCCCAGTCCTTGTCGCCCTCAAGGGCCTTGAGCGCCGAGACCTTGACGACCGGCAGGTCGTCGCCCGGGAACTCGTACTCGGAGAGCAGCTCACGGACCTCGAGCTCGACGAGCTCCAGGATCTCCTCGTCGTCCACCATGTCGGCCTTGTTGAGGGCTACGACGATGTACGGAACGCCGACCTGGCGGGCCAGGAGCACGTGCTCCTTGGTCTGCGGCATCGGGCCGTCCGTGGCGGCGACAACGAGGATGGCGCCGTCCATCTGCGCCGCACCCGTGATCATGTTCTTGATGTAGTCCGCGTGACCGGGGCAGTCGACGTGGGCGTAGTGACGCGTCTCGGTCTGGTACTCGACGTGCGCGATGGAGATGGTGATACCGCGCTGGCGCTCCTCAGGAGCCTTGTCGATCTGGTCGAAGGCCGAAGCCTCGTTCAGGTCCGGGTACGCGTCATGCAGCACCTTGGTAATGGCGGCCGTGAGGGTCGTCTTACCGTGGTCGATGTGACCGATGGTGCCGATGTTGACGTGCGGCTTAGTCCGCTCGAACTTCGCCTTCGCCACTGGGGTCCTCCTGAGAGTGGTTCTGGTACGCCTTACTCATCGGCGCCAGGTGATCTTTGCTGGAAAGCCGGGGCCCGGGACACTCCGCCACGGTTGTGGCGGAATGCCCCAGCAGGCTCCGGAGTCAAGCCTAAGGTGTGAACTCGATTGAGATTGCCTCGGTGAGTTACTCGCCCTTGGCCTTCGCGATGATCTCCTCGGCGACGTTCCGGGGAACCTCGGCGTAGGAGTCGAACTGCATCGAGTAGCTCGCGCGACCCGACGTCTTGCTGCGGAGGTCGCCGACGTAGCCGAACATCTCCGAAAGCGGGACCAGGCCCTTCACGACGCGGGCACCGGCACGCTCCTCCATGGCCTGGATCTGACCACGGCGGGAGTTGATGTCACCGATGACCTCGCCCATGTAGTCCTCGGGCGTGGTGACCTCGACGGCCATCATCGGCTCGAGCAGCACGGGGCTGGCCTTGCGCGCGGCCTCCTTGAAGGCCTGCGAACCGGCGATCTTGAACGCCAGCTCGGAGGAGTCGACCTCGTGGTAGGCACCGTCGAGAAGCGTGATGCGGACACCCGTCATCTCGTACCCGGCGAGGATGCCGAACTGCATGGCCTCCTGCGCACCGGCGTCCACCGACGGGATGTACTCCCGCGGGATACGGCCACCGGTGACCTTGTTCACGAACTCGTACGCCGGACCGTCGGTCTCGGTGATGGGCTCGATCGCGATCTGCACCTTGGCGAACTGACCGGTACCACCGGTCTGCTTCTTGTGGGTGTAGTCCACGCGCTCGACGGCCTTGCGGATCGTCTCACGGTACGCGACCTGCGGCTTACCGACGTTGGCCTCGACCTTGAACTCACGGCGCATACGGTCGACCAGCACCTCGAGGTGCAGCTCGCCCATACCACCGATGATGGTCTGGCCGGTCTCCTCGTCCGAGTGAACCTGGAAGGAGGGGTCCTCCTCCGCGAGACGCTGGATGGCGACACCCAGCTTCTCCTGGTCACCCTTGGACTTGGGCTCGATCGCGACCTGGATCACCGGCGCCGGGAAGTCCATGGACTCCAGGATGACCGGGTGCTTGTCGTCGCTCAGCGTCTCACCGGTGGTGGTCTGCTTCAGGCCCATGACGGCGACGATGTCGCCGGCGCCCACCGCCGCGATCTCCTCACGCTTGTTCGCGTGCATGCGGTAGATCTTGCCGATGCGCTCCTTCTTGCCCTTGACGGAGTTCAGCACCGCGGTGCCAGTCTCCAGGCGGCCCGAGTAGACCCGGACGAAGGTGAGCTTGCCCAGGTGCGGGTCGCTCATGATCTTGAACGCGAGGGCGGACAGCGGCTCGTCCTCGGACGGCTTGCGCTTGACGACCACGTCGGGGTCCTTGACGTCGCGGCCCTCGATGGCCTCGACGTCGAGCGGGGTCGGCAGGTAGCGCACGACCGCGTCGAGCAGGGGCTGGACGCCCTTGTTCTTGAACGCGGTGCCACAGAACACCGGGGTGACCGTGGTGTCGTTGGACTTGCCGGACGCGATGGTGATGCGACGGATCGCGGCGTACAGCTGCTCCTCGGTGGGCTCGACGCCCTCCAGGTACAGCTCCATGATCTCTTCGTCGTTCTCGGCGACGCCCTCGATCAGCTTGCCGCGGTACTCCTCGGCAGCCTCCGCGTGGGTGGCCGGGATGTCGACGACGTCGTACATCTCGCCCTTGGCGGCCTCGGCGGACCACACGAGCGCCTTCATGCGGACCAGGTCCACAACGCCCTTGAAGTCCATCTCGGCGCCGATCGGAAGCTGCATGACCAGCGGCTGCGCACCAAGGCGGTCCGAGATCATGTCGACGCAGCGGTGGAACTCCGCGCCGGTCCGGTCGAGCTTGTTCACGAAGCAGATGCGCGGCACGCCGTAACGGTCGGCCTGACGCCACACCGTCTCGGACTGCGGCTCAACGCCCGCGACACCGTCGAACACCGTGACGGCACCGTCGAGGACGCGCAGCGAGCGCTCCACCTCGACCGTGAAGTCGACGTGCCCCGGGGTGTCGATGATGTTGATGGTGTAGTCGTTGTCCTCAAGCGGCCAGTGACAGGTGGTCGCAGCAGAGGTGATCGTGATGCCACGCTCCTGCTCCTGCTCCATCCAGTCCATGGTGGCAGCGCCGTCGTGGACTTCACCGATCTTGTAGCTGACGCCGGTGTAGAAGAGGATCCGCTCGGTGGTGGTCGTCTTACCCGCGTCGATATGAGCCATGATCCCGATGTTCCGGACCCTGGCCAGGTCAAGTGAAGTAGTAGCCATAAGGCTTCGGTCTTCTCTCGGTCTCGATGTGGGTAGCGACTACCAGCGGTAGTGCGCGAAGGCCTTGTTGGACTCGGCCATCTTGTGGGTGTCCTCGCGCTTCTTGACGGCCGCACCGAGGCCGTTCGAAGCGTCGAGAAGCTCGTTGAGCAGACGCTCGGTCATGGTCTTCTCGCGACGGGCGCGGGAGTAACCGACCAGCCAGCGCAGCGCCAGCGTGCTGGCACGGCCGGGCTTGACCTCGACCGGCACCTGGTAGGTGGCGCCGCCGACGCGGCGGGACTTGACCTCAAGGGTCGGCTTGATGTTCTCAAGCGCGCGCTTCAGCGTGATGACCGGGTCGTTGCCGGTCTTCTCGCGCAGGCCCTCCATGGCGCCGTACACGATGCGCTCGGCGGTGGAGCGCTTGCCGTTCAGCAGCACCTTGTTGATCAGGGAGGTGACAAGAGGAGAACCGTAGACCGGGTCGATGATGACCGGGCGCTTCGGGGCGGGGCCCTTACGAGGCATTCTTACTTCTCCTTCTTGGCGCCGTAGCGGCTGCGGGCCTGCTTGCGGTTCTTGACACCCTGGGTGTCGAGGGAACCGCGGATGATCTTGTAACGAACACCGGGCAGGTCCTTCACACGGCCGCCGCGCACGAGCACGATCGAGTGCTCCTGCAGGTTGTGTCCCTCACCCGGAATGTAAGCGGTGACTTCGATCCCGCTGGTCAGACGCACACGCGCGACCTTACGCAGGGCCGAGTTCGGCTTCTTCGGGGTGGTCGTGAACACACGCGTGCAGACGCCACGACGCTGGGGCGAACCCTCGAGTGCGGGCGTCTTGTTCTTCTCGACCTTGTCCTGCCGGCCCTTCCGGACCAGCTGCTGGATCGTAGGCACTACTTCTCCGGTTTCTGTGTGCCGAGTGTGAAGCTAACCTGGAACATCTCCGACCCACGCGGTCGGGTGTGTCGAATACTGCAGACTCTCGCCGCGAGGCGAAAAGGGCGCAGATTACGGTGGCCGCTTACAGCTCCCCATGCGGTTCAAAGGCACGCACAGAAGCCAGGGCACACCCCAGGCACAAGGTCTGAGCGTACCTACCTCATACGCTGCGGTCAAAACAAATACCCCCGCCCCGGACACGCCGGACGAGAAACCCCCCCCAGAACCGCTGCGCGAGCTAAGCCGAACGATGCCCGGAGCCCCCCGAAAAGCCCCCCGACCTGGCCCACCCCCGGCCCGCCCCGACTCGGCCCGACCTCAACCTCAGGCTCCCCGGGATTCGGTCCCCGAACCGACCAGCCACCCGCCCAGCTTCCCCTGCAAGCAGGCCCTGGCTGATCAGCCACCGCTCGGCATCCCCCGCAAGCAGGCCCCGGGCTGATCAGCCACCGCTCGGCATCCCCCGCAAACAGACCCCGGACCGACCAGCCACCGCTCGACATCCCTCACAAGCAAGCCCGGACCGACCAGCCACCGCTCAGCATCCCTCACAAGCAGGCCCGGACCGACCAGCCATCGCTCAGCATCGCCCGAAACAGCCCCCGGCCGACCAATCCCACCGCTCAGCTTCGCCCGGTAGCAGACCAGGACCGGCCAGCCACTCTTCACGCTCGTCGGAAACAGCCCCGCGTCACCTGACCCGCCGCTCAGGCGCACCGCAAGCGGGCCCGTTCACGCCGGCCCAGACTCAGGCCCGGAGAGCCCAGCCACCGTTCGCGCCGACCCGGTAGCAGGGCCCAGCCCGACCAGCCGCCGTTCACGCACGCCCGGAAGCAGCTCCGCTTCACCGGCCACTGCTCAGGCGCACCCGACCGTACTTCCCGGCCCGCCGCTCAGCCGCCCAGGGGGCCGGTCGAGCTCCAGCCCGGTACGGCTCAACCGGAGCTGGCCCCGGCCACCACCATGAGCATCAGCAGCAGCGCCCATCCGGCCACCGACAGCCAGCCCAGAATCAGACCGGCGATCGCGAAGCCGTCGCCCTGCTCACCAGTGCGGCGGATCTCGGTGCGCGCCTTGTGCCCCAGGACCACCGCGGGGATTCCGGTCAGGCCGAACGTCATCGAGCACAGCACGCCACAGACCATCGAGCCGATGGCCTTGCCGTTCGTCTCCGGCGGCGGAACGGCCATGAAGGTTCTCGGCACCATGGCCGACTGGGTGAGCGCGGGGCCCTGCTGCACGGGCGCGGGCCCCTGCGGCAGGTCGGCCACCAGCAGGGTCAGCTCCCCCACCGTGCGCGCCTGGTAGGCCTTCGCGACCCGTTTCTCGAACTCCTCCTGCTGGAGGCGGCCCTCACCGAAGCCCGCCCGAAGAACATCCACAGCACGCTCACGATCGGCATGGGCGGCAAGCAGCGGCGGACCGCCCTGCGTCTGCCACGGTGCCGGCTGCCACGACGGATTCGTCACGAGAACACTCCCCCGGTACTGGTTGCGCCTCCATCATCCTCCAACGCGCCACGCCGGGCATCGGTTCCCCCACCCCAAAAACTCGCAGTCCTGAACCACCGTGAACCACCGTGAACCACCGCGACGCCCCTGGTGCCCTTCTACGGCCCTACAAGCCTCTGCGGGCTCCCGGGCGTCCCCCGGCGTCCCTCCGCGACCCGAAGGGCGGTCGCATCGCCCGCAGCCTCATCCGGAGCACACCCCGACACGCCGACGGGCGGCCACCCCGTAAGAAACGGAGTGGCCGCCCGTCAGCAGACGTACGCCTTACTGGTTGTACGGACCGTAGTCGTAGTCCTCCAGCGGAACGGCCTGGCCGGAGCCCGTGCCGAACGGCGAGTAGTCGATGTCGTCGTAGCCGACGGCCGAGTACATCGCGGCCTTGGCCTCCTCGGTCGGCTCGACCCGGATGTTGCGGTAGCGGGACAGGCCCGTACCGGCCGGGATGAGCTTACCGATGATGACGTTCTCCTTGAGGCCGATCAGGGAGTCGGACTTGGCGTTGATCGCCGCGTCCGTCAGAACCCTGGTCGTCTCCTGGAAGGACGCCGCCGACAGCCACGACTCGGTGGCGAGCGAGGCCTTGGTGATACCCATCAGCTGCGGACGGCCGGAGGCGGGGTGACCGCCCTCGGTGACCACACGACGGTTCTCGGTCTCGAACTTGCCGCGCTCGACCAGCTCGCCGGGCAGCAGCTCCGCGTCGCCCGACTCGATGATCGTCACACGGCGCAGCATCTGCCGGATGATGATCTCGATGTGCTTGTCGTGGATCGACACACCCTGCGAGTTGTAGACCTTCTGGACCTCGCCGACCAGGTGGACCTGGACCGCGCGCTGACCGAGGATCCGCAGCACGTCGTGCGGGTTGGTGGCACCCACGGTGAGCTTCTGGCCCACCGTGACGCGGTCACCCTCGCCCACCAGCAGACGGGCACGCTTCGAGATCGGGAAGGGCGTCTCGTCGCTGCCGTCGTCGGGGGTGATGACGATCTTCTTGGTCTTCTCGGTCTCCTCGATACGGACGCGACCGTCCGCCTCGGAGATCGGGGCGACACCCTTCGGCGTACGAGCCTCGAAGAGCTCGACGACACGGGGCAGACCCTGGGTGATGTCGTCACCCGCCACACCACCGGTGTGGAAGGTACGCATCGTCAGCTGCGTGCCGGGCTCACCGATGGACTGGGCGGCGATGATGCCGACCGCCTCACCGATGTCGACCAGCTTGCCGGTGGCCAGCGAACGGCCGTAGCACATGGCGCAGGTACCGACGGCGGACTCGCAGGTCAGGACCGAGCGGGTCTTGACCTCCTCGATGCCGTACTTGACGAGCTCGTCGATGAGGACGTCGCCCAGGTCGGTGTTGGCCGGGGCCAGCACCTTGCCGTCGACGGTGATGTCCTCGGCCAGCGCACGTGCGTACACGCTGGTCTCGACGTTCTCCGCCTTGCGCAGGACACCGTCGGCGCCCCGCTCGGCGATCTCCAGACGCAGACCGCGGTCGGTGCCGCAGTCCTCCTCGCGGATGATGACGTCCTGCGACACGTCCACCAGACGACGGGTGAGGTAACCCGAGTCGGCGGTACGCAGGGCGGTGTCCGCAAGACCCTTACGGGCACCGTGCGTGGAGATGAAGTACTCCAGCACGGACAGGCCCTCACGGAAGGACGCCTTGATCGGACGCGGGATGGTCTCGTTCTTCGCGTTCGACACCAGACCACGCATACCGGCGATCTGACGCATCTGCATCATGTTTCCGCGAGCGCCCGAGCTGACCATCATGGCGACCGGGTTGGTCTTCGGGAAGTTCGCGTTCATCGCCTCGGCAACCTCGTTGGTCGCCTTGGTCCAGATCGCGATGAGCTCCTGCGTGCGCTCGTCCTTGGTGATCAGACCGCGCTCGTACTGCTTCTGGACCTTCTCGTCCTGCGCCTCGTAACCCTTGACGATCTCCTTCTTCGCCTCGGGAACGACGATGTCGGAGATGGCCACGGTGACGCCGGAACGGGTCGCCCAGTAGAAGCCGGCCGCCTTCAGGTTGTCGAGCGTCGCCGCCACGATGACCTTGGGGTAGCGCTCGGCGAGGTCGTTGACGATCTCGGAGAGCTGCTTCTTGCCGACCTCGTAGTCGACGAACGGGTAGTCCTCGGGCAGCAGCTCGTTGAAGAGCGCGCGGCCCAGGGTCGTCCTCAGGCGGAAGGTGTCACCCTGCTGCCACTCCGGCTCGCCCTCCTCGCGCGCCGGCGGGGTCCAGCCACGCGGCGGGATGGTACCCACCGGGAAGCGGACGTCCACCCGCGACTGCAGCGAGAGCTCACCGGCGTCGAACGCCATGATCGCCTCGGCGACGGACGAGAAGGAGCGCTCCTCGCCCTTCACGTTGCGCAGCTCACCGTCGGTCGTCAGGAAGAACAGACCGAGGACCATGTCCTGGGTCGGCATCGTCACCGGACGGCCGTCGGCGGGCTTGAGGATGTTGTTCGAGGACAGCATCAGGATGCGGGCCTCGGCCTGCGCCTCCGCGGAGAGCGGCAGGTGCACGGCCATCTGGTCACCGTCGAAGTCCGCGTTGAACGCGGTGCAGACGAGCGGGTGGATCTGGATGGCCTTGCCTTCGACCAGCTGCGGCTCGAAGGCCTGGATGCCGAGGCGGTGCAGCGTCGGCGCACGGTTCAGCAGAACCGGGTGCTCGGCGATGACCTCTTCCAGGACGTCGTACACGACCGTGCGGCCGCGCTCGACCATGCGCTTCGCCGACTTGATGTTCTGCGCGTGGTTCAGGTCCACCAGGCGCTTCATCACGAACGGCTTGAAGAGCTCGAGCGCCATGGCCTTCGGCAGACCGCACTGGTGCAGCTTGAGCTGCGGGCCGACGACGATCACGGAACGCGCGGAGTAGTCCACACGCTTGCCGAGCAGGTTCTGACGGAAGCGGCCCTGCTTGCCCTTGAGCATGTCGGACAGCGACTTCAGCGGACGGTTGCCGGGGCCCGTGACCGGGCGACCACGACGGCCGTTGTCGAAGAGCGCGTCGACGGCCTCCTGAAGCATGCGCTTCTCGTTGTTCACGATGATCTCGGGAGCACCGAGGTCGAGAAGCCGCTTCAGGCGGTTGTTCCGGTTGATCACACGGCGGTACAGGTCGTTCAGGTCGGAGGTCGCGAAGCGGCCACCGTCCAGCTGCACCATCGGGCGAAGGTCCGGCGGGATGACCGGGACGCAGTCGAGGACCATGCCCTTGGGGCTGTTGGAGGTCTGCAGGAACGCAGACACGACCTTCAGCCGCTTCAGCGCACGGGTCTTCTTCTGGCCCTTGCCGGTACGGATGATCTCGCGGAGGCGCTCGGCCTCCTCCTCCAGGTCGAAGGACTCCAGGCGCTTCTGCAGCGCCGCGGCACCCATCGACCCGTCGAAGTACGTACCGAAGCGGTCACGCAGTTCGCGGTAGAGCAGCTCGTCACCCTCGAGGTCCTGGACCTTCAGGTTCTTGAAGCGGGTCCACACCTCGTCCAGACGGTCGATCTCGCGCTGCGCACGGTCGCGCAGCTGCTTCATCTCCCGCTCGGCACCTTCGCGCACCTTGCGGCGCACGTCGGCCTTGGCACCCTCGGCCTCGAGCCCGGCCAGGTCGGTCTCGAGCTTCTTGGCGCGGTTCTCCAGGTCGGAGTCGCGACGGTTCTCGACCTGCTGACGCTCGACGGAGACGTGCGCCTCCAGCGAGGGCAGGTCACGAGTACGGCGCTCGTCGTCGACGTACGTGATCATGTACGCGGCGAAGTAGATGACCTTCTCGAGGTCCTTCGGGGCGAGGTCGAGCAGGTAGCCCAGCCGCGACGGAACGCCCTTGAAGTACCAGATGTGGGTGACGGGAGCGGCCAGCTCAATGTGGCCCATCCGCTCACGACGCACCTTGGCGCGAGTGACCTCGACGCCGCAGCGCTCGCAGATGATGCCCTTGAAGCGGACACGCTTGTACTTGCCGCAGTAGCACTCCCAGTCCCGGGTCGGACCGAAGATCTTCTCGCAGAAGAGTCCGTCCTTTTCGGGCTTGAGCGTGCGGTAGTTGATGGTCTCCGGCTTCTTGACCTCACCGTGTGACCACTGACGAATGTCGTCAGCGGTAGCAAGGCCGATCCGCAGCTCGTCGAAGAAGTTGACGTCGAGCACTTGTCGTCAATCCCTCTTTCGGGGTCGATTCTTCACTGGTCTGACTGGGGTCCGGGGTTAGCCGGGGCTCTTGTTCAAGGAGCCCCGGCCAGACCCGTCAGACCTCTTCGACGCTGCTCGGCTCGCGCCGGGACAGGTCGATACCGAGCTCCTCCGCGGCGCGGAAGACGTCCTCGTCCGTGTCGCGCATCTCGATGGACATGCCGTCCGAGGACAGCACCTCCACGTTGAGGCAGAGCGACTGCATTTCCTTGATGAGCACCTTGAAGGACTCGGGAATGCCGGGCTCGGGGATGTTCTCGCCCTTGACGATGGCCTCGTAGACCTTCACGCGGCCGGTCACGTCGTCGGACTTGATGGTCAGCAGTTCCTGGAGGGCGTAAGCGGCGCCATAAGCCTCGAGCGCCCACACCTCCATCTCACCGAAGCGCTGGCCACCGAACTGGGCCTTACCACCCAGCGGCTGCTGGGTGATCATCGAGTACGGACCGGTCGAACGGGCGTGGAGCTTGTCGTCGACCAGGTGGTGGAGCTTGAGGATGTACATGTAGCCGACCGAGATCGGCTCCGGGAACGGCTCGCCGGAGCGGCCGTCGAACATCCGCGCCTTGCCGGACGGAAGCACCATGCGCTCGCCGTCGCGGTTCGGGATGGTGTGCTGCAGCAGACCGGCCAGCTCGTCCTCACGCGCACCGTCGAAGACGGGGGTGGCGACGTTCGTGCCGGGCTCGATCTTGTCGGCGCCGATGCCCTGGAGGCGCTGCGCCCAGTCGTCCGCGAGGCCTGAGACGTCCCAGCCGCGGCTGGCGAGCCAGCCGAGGTGGATCTCCAGGACCTGTCCCGGGTTCATTCGGGACGGGACACCCAGCGGGTTGAGGATGATGTCGACGGGCGTGCCGTCTTCCAGGAAGGGCATGTCCTCGATCGGAAGGATCTTGGAGATGACGCCCTTGTTGCCGTGCCGGCCGGCGAGCTTGTCACCGTCCGTGATCTTGCGCTTCTGCGCCACGTAGACACGAACCAGCTGGTTCACGCCCGGCGGCAGCTCGTCGCCCTCTTCACGGTCGAAGACGCGGACGCCGATGACCTTGCCGATCTCGCCGTGCGGCACCTTCAGCGAGGTGTCGCGCACTTCGCGCGCCTTCTCACCGAAGATCGCACGGAGCAGGCGCTCCTCGGGGGTCAGCTCGGTCTCACCCTTGGGCGTGACCTTGCCGACGAGGATGTCGCCGGCGACGACCTCGGCACCGATACGGATGATGCCGCGCTCGTCGAGGTCGGCGAGGACCTCCTCGGAGACGTTCGGGATGTCCCGGGTGATCTCCTCGGGGCCGAGCTTGGTGTCACGGGCGTCGACCTCGTGCTCCTCGATGTGGATCGAGGAGAGGACGTCGTCCTGCACGAGGCGCTGCGACAGGATGATCGCGTCCTCGTAGTTGTGACCCTCCCACGGCATGAAGGCGACGAGCAGGTTCTTGCCCAGCGCCATCTCGCCTTCCTGGGTGGCCGGACCGTCGGCGAGAACCTGGTTCTCGACGACCCGGTCGCCCTCGTCGACGACGACCTTCTGGTTGACCGAGGTTCCCTGGTTGGAACGGGAGAACTTGGCCACCCGGTAGGTGGTGTACGTGCCGTCGTCGTTGGCGACGGTGATGTAGTCCGCGGAGACTTCCTGGACCACACCCGCCTTCTCCGCCTTGATGACGTCACCGGCGTCGACGGCGCAGCGGTACTCCATGCCCGTACCGACGAGGGGAGCCTCGGCGGTGATCAGCGGCACGGCCTGGCGCATCATGTTCGCGCCCATGAGGGCACGGTTGGCGTCGTCGTGCTCCAGGAAGGGGATCATCGCGGTCGCGACCGACACCATCTGGCGCGGCGAGACGTCCATGTAGTCGACATCGTCGCCCGGGATGTAGTCGACCTCGCCGCCACGACGGCGGACCAGGACGCGGGCCTCGGTGAAGCGCATGTCCTCGGACAGCGTCGCGTTGGCCTGCGCGATGACGAACCGGTCCTCTTCGTCGGCCGTCAGGTAGTCGACGTCGTCGGTGACGACACCGTCGACAACCTTGCGGTACGGCGTCTCGACGAAGCCGAACGCGTTGATCCGCCCGTAGGAGGCGAGCGAGCCGATCAGGCCGATGTTCGGGCCTTCAGGGGTCTCGATCGGACACATGCGGCCGTAGTGCGAGGGGTGCACGTCACGGACCTCGAAGCCGGCCCGCTCACGAGAGAGACCACCCGGGCCGAGCGCGTTCAGACGGCGCTTGTGGGTGAGACCCGAGAGCGGGTTGTTCTGGTCCATGAACTGCGACAGCTGGCTGGTGCCGAAGAACTCCTTGATGGAGGCGACGACCGGCCGGATGTTGATCAGGGTCTGCGGCGTGATCGCCTCGACGTCCTGAGTCGTCATGCGCTCGCGGACGACGCGCTCCATACGAGCCAGACCCGTACGGACCTGGTTCTGGATGAGCTCGCCGACGTTGCGCAGACGACGGTTGCCGAAGTGGTCGATGTCGTCGGTCTCGACGACGATCGACGTGCCGTTGTCGCCAACGGTCTCGGTCTCACCGGCGTGCAGCTTCACCAGGTACTTGATCGTCGAGATGATGTCCTCGACGGTCAGGACCCTGGCGTCCAGCGGGGCCTCGCCGCCCAGCTTCTTGTTGACCTTGTAGCGGCCGACGTTGGCGAGGTCGTAACGCTTGGGGTTGAAGTAGAGGTTCTCGAGCAGCGTCTGCGCGGCCTCACGGGTCGGGGGCTCGCCCGGACGCAGCTTGCGGTAGATGTCGAGGAGCGCGTCGTCCTGACCCTGGGTGTGGTCCTTTTCCAGGGTGGCGCGCATGGACTCGTACTCGCCGAACTCCTCCAGGATCTGCTCGGTCGTCCAACCGAGAGCCTTCAGGAGAACGGTGACGGACTGCTTGCGCTTGCGGTCGATGCGGACACCGACCATGTCGCGCTTGTCGATCTCCATCTCCAGCCAGGCGCCCCGGGAGGGGATCACCTTGGAGGAGAAGATGTCCTTGTCGGACGTCTTGTCGATGGAGGAGTCGAAGTAGACACCCGGCGAACGGACCAGCTGCGTCACGACGACACGCTCGGTGCCGTTGATGACGAAGGTGCCCTTGTTGGTCATGAGCGGGAAATCGCCCATGAACACCGTCTGGGACTTGATCTCGCCGGTCTCGTTGTTGGTGAACTCGGCGGTGACGAAGAGCGGGGCGGCGTACGTGAAGTCGCGCTCCTTGCACTCGTCGATCGAGTTCTTGGGAGGCTCGAAGCGGTGATCGCGGAACGTCAGGGACATCGACCCGGAGAAGTCCTCGATCGGCGAGATCTCCTCGAAGATCTCTTCCAGACCTGACTTGGTGGGGACGTCCTGTCCACTGTCCAGAGCCGCCTCGACACGAGCCTTCCACGCGTCGTTGCCGAGCAGCCAGTCGAAGCTTTCGGTCTGCAGCGCAAGAAGGTTCGGAACCTCGAGGGGCTCCTTGATCTTTGCAAAGGAGATGCGCAGCGGGGCGGTGCTGGCGCCGTTGTTCGTATTCGCGGTCGAGGCAGTGCGCGAGGCGGCCAAGAGGGGGTCCTTCCGAGGGCTCGGACTCACTACGCGCGTACCGGTCCCAAGCCGGACACAGAGACAGACCTTTCCCGACTCAGCCAGAGAAGGCCAGGTCAGGGCGGTTCCAATCCACTGTGCTCAAGCGAGGGCATGCCCCTGGTGACGGGCAGGAGGCAGCTAACAGGCAGCGCAAAGGGTCAGTGTAGCCACTAGGCCCACTGATGTCCAGTGCGGGTTTTTGAAGACCCTCGTTGTTCTCAACCCCTGCTGCAAGCCACGCCCTCGATGCACATCGATACTGCCCTCTTCGCCACCGATCCATGCCTCGGATCCGGATCGTTGTGACGACGCGTCCTGAGAATTGCGCGCTGCGTGCGGTTCGTCAAGGCCCCCTATGCCCGAACCGGGTGCTGCCATCGTCACTTGCAGCCCGTCCCGCCGCCCGTCACCTGGGCGCCCGGAGGCACGAACGAAGATCACCATACTCGTCGCGTCCGACCACGCAAGGCAGCCGCCGCAAGGCCCCCTCGAACGCCGAAGAGCGACCACCCAGATGGGTGATCGCTCTTAGGTGCGTCCGCGTTACAGCCCTACGTGAAGGCCGTGGTCACGGAAGTCGGGTCACTTGACCTCGACGGAGGCGCCGGCGCCCTTGAGGGACTCGGCAGCCTTCTCGGCGGCCTCCTTGGCGACCTTCTCGAGGACGGGCTTCGGAGCGCCGTCGACGAGGTCCTTGGCCTCCTTCAGGCCCAGCGAGGTCAGCTCACGCACGACCTTGATGACCTGGATCTTCTTCTCGCCGGCACCCGTGAGGATGACGTCGAACTCGTCCTGCTCCTCAGCGACCTCGGCAACGGCGCCCGGGCCGGCGGGGCCGGCGACGGCGACCGCGGCGGCGGCGGTGACGTCGAACTTCTCCTCGAAGGCCTTCACGAACTCGGAGAGCTCGATGAGGGTGAGGGTCTCGAACTGCGCGAGCAGCTCTTCCTGGGACAGCTTCGCCATGATGGCGTCCTTCCACTATTTCGGCAGGTGCCGGATGTACTGGTGAGGCGGGCGTACGTTCGGCCCGCTACGACCGTCGTCTCAGACGGCGGTCACTGCGCGAGCCGAATTACTCGGCACCGCCCTGCTCGTCGAGCTTGACGCGAAGCGCTTCCGCGGTGCGGACGAACTTCGACGGAAGCGCCTGGAAGAGCTGCGCAGCCTGAGTCTGCTTGCCCTTCATGGCGCCCGCCAGCTTGGCGAGCAGAACCTCGCGGGACTCGAGGTCCGCAAGCTTCTTGATCTCGTCGGCGGACAGCGCCTTGCCGTCAAGGACACCGCCCTTGATGACGAGGTTGGGGTTGTCCTTGGCGAAGTCACGAAGACCCTTCGCCGACAGCACCGGGTCACCGGTGATGAAGGCAACCGCTGTCGGACCGTTGAACAGGTCGTCGAGCGTGGAGATCCCGGCCTCGTTGGCCGCGATCTTGGTCAGCGTGTTCTTCACCACGGCGTACTGGGTGTCTTCACCGAGCGAACGACGCAGCGTCTTGAGCTGCGCCACGGTAAGACCCCGGTACTCGGTCAGCACGGCGGCGTTCGAGCTGCGGAACTGGTCCGCGAGCTCGGCTACCGCGGCAGCCTTGTCGGGCCTTGCCATAGAGCGTGGCCTCCTTCCGGGTGATGAGGACCGCTCAGAAGGAGACTGGCAAAACGAAACGCCCCGGCGCAGGCGCACGGGGCGTGACTCGACCGAACGAAACCCGTACGCGAGTACGGGACTGTCCGGGAGTTCATCCACGGTCACCTACGCGGGTCGTCCGCAGTTTCAGCGGATCCTTCGGCCACCGCGCCCTCTTGCAAGCGCACGGCAACGACCAGCGGTCTTTGGCTTCCTCGGAAGGTTACGGGAACGGACGGCTGTCAAGCAAATCCGCCCGTCAGCCGTCCAGGCCGACGGGGTTTCGGACCTCCGGCCAGGCGCTCGCGCTCAGGTCGCCGGCTTGGTCGGCATCAGGTCCTTGAAGTCGGCGGTGTCGCCCGCCGGGGGCACCTCGGCGGAAACCTCCACGCCGTAGTCGCTGTAGTACGCCGTCGAGGACATCGAGCCGGAAACCAGCTCGCCCTTCTCGACCTTCTTGACCAGGAGGTCGTCGTCGCCGACCCAGAGGTCGACCGTCTCGGAGGTGACCCCGGCCTGCTGCAGCTGCTCCTTGAGGGCGTCGGCCCCCTTGAGATCCGCCACACGCACCGTGCCCGAGTAGTGCGTGGTGTGCTCGCCGCGCACCTTCTCCTCGCCGACCTTCCGTACGTCCCCGGAGGCGAGCAGGAGCTTGACCGGCTGGACCGGGGCGGTGTTCTGGAGCTGGTCCTTCAGATACGTGCCCGAGCCCCCCGGCAGGCTCTCCAGATCGTTGTAGGCGTACTTCACCCAGTGCTTGCCGTGCATCCGCGCCGCGAACTTGTCGCCGACCTTCGCGTAGTAGGCGTCGGGCAGCAGTCGGGCCTCCATCGAGGTGCCGCTCAGTTCCCGCATGGTCTCGGCCAGTTGGCCACCCGTGTACGTGAGCACGAGCTTCCCGGTCGAGGCGCCGGCCCAGCCGAGGGCTCCGTCCGTCTTCATGGAGAGCGTGTCGCCCATGGCCGTCGTGGACGCTATACGGGCCGAGCCGGCCCGGTCGATGGCGTCCTCGGCGGCGCGCAGCGCGGCGACCGACGCGGCGTCCGCCCGGTGACTCGCGCCCCGGGTCTCCTCGGACCGGTCCTCCGAAGCGCCCGAGAAGCTGCACGCCGTCACCACCGCCAGCGCGACGGTCACCACGATCGGAGGCACGACCCGCGCCACGATCCTGTGCTGCGTCATCCATACCCCCCAGTACGCCCCGTGATCTTCACGCTAACCCCGCCCCGGGGCAATGGCACCCCCATCCCCCAAAACGACAACGGGCCCCGCACCTCGAAAGGTTGCGGGGCCCGCCATGGAATCGCGTGCGCGACGCCGGCTGCCGGGTGAGCGTCAGGCTCAGACGGCGGCCGGGTCCTCCTCGACGAGGAGGTTGCGGGTGCGGTTGGGGTCGACCGGAACGCCGGGGCCGATCGTGGTGCTGATCGCGGCCTTCTTGATGTAGCGACCCTTGGCGGCCGACGGCTTCAGACGAAGGATCTCGTCGAGCGCGGCGCCGTAGTTCTCCACCAGCTTGGTGTCGTCGAACGACGCCTTGCCGATGATGAAGTGCAGGTTCGAGTGCTTGTCGACGCGGAACTCGATCTTGCCGCCCTTGATCTCGTTCACGGCCTTGGCCACGTCCGGGGTCACGGTGCCGGTCTTCGGGTTCGGCATCAGACCACGCGGGCCGAGGACACGGCCCAGGCGGCCGACCTTGCCCATGAGGTCCGGGGTGGCGACGACGGCGTCGAAGTCCAGACGGCCCTTCGCCACCTCGTCGATGAGCTCGTCGGAGCCGACGATGTCGGCGCCCGCGGCGGTCGCTGCCTCGGCACGGTCACCGGTCGCGAAGACCAGGACCCGGGCGGTCTTACCGGTGCCGTGCGGGAGGTTCACGGTGCCACGGACCATCTGGTCGGCCTTGCGCGGGTCAACACCCAGGCGGAAGGCGACCTCGACGGTGCCGTCGAACTTGCTGGTGGAGGTGTCCTTGGCGAGACGGACGGCCTCGAGCGGGGCGTAGAGCTTCTCCCGGTCGATCTTGGCGTCCGCAGCGCGGAGAGACTTGCTGCGCTTGCTCACTGCTGCTCCTGATGTTTTCTGAGGAGTCGTGGTGCGGGCCGAGCAGGCCCTTCCACGGTTCTTCTACGGGGTGGAGGTCAGCCCTCGACCGTGATGCCCATGGAACGGGCGGTGCCGGCGATGATCTTCGACGCGGCGTCCAGGTCGTTGGCGTTCAGGTCGGGCAACTTCGTGGTGGCGATCTCGCGGACCTGCGCCTGGGTGATCTTGGCGACCTTGGTCTTGTGCGGCTCGCCGGAGCCCTTCTCCACACCCGCGGCCTTGAGGATCATCTTCGCGGCCGGCGGGGTCTTGGTGATGAAGGTGAAGGAGCGGTCCTCGTAGACCGTGATCTCCACCGGGATGACCCAGCCGCGCTGCGACTCGGTCGCGGCGTTGTAGGCCTTGCAGAACTCCATGATGTTGACGCCGTGCTGGCCCAGCGCGGGGCCGACCGGCGGAGCCGGGTTGGCCGCGCCGGCCTGGATCTGGAGCTTGATGAGCCCCGTGACCTTCTTCTTCTTGGGAGGCATTGCTCTCTCCGGGTCCTAGTGAGAGTTTCCAGCCTCCGTTCCGGATCATCCGGATGGAGGCATACCGCACAACGATAACGGGTATCTGTCTGCGGCCAAAAACCGAGCAGGTCAGACGGGCTGCGAGAGCCTGTCTGACCTGGTCGGAGGCATGTGTTCCAGAAGGTGCCCGAAGGCGCTAGTTCTTCTGGATCTGGTCGAAGCTGAGCTCGACCGGGGTCTCGCGGCCGAAGATCTCGACGAGGCCCTTGACCTTCTTCGAGTCGGCGTTGATCTCGTTGATGGTCGCCTGCAGCGTCGCGAACGGGCCGTCGGTGACCGTGACCGAGTCGCCCACCTCGAAGTCCAGCACCTGGACCTCGAGCTTGCGGGACGGAGCCGGCTTGCCCTCGGCCTCGGCGGCCTCGCGGGCGGCCTTCTCCTCGGCCTCCGGGGCGAGCATCTTGACGATCTCGTCCAGGGTCAGCGGGTACGGGTCGTAGGCGTTGCCCACGAAGCCGGTGACGCCGGGGGTGTTGCGGACGACGCCCCAGGACTCGTTCGTCAGGTCCATGCGCACCAGCACGTAGCCGGGGAGCTTGTTCTGCCGGACGGTCTTGCGCTCGCCGTTCTTGATCTGCGCGACCTCTTCCTGCGGCACCTCGGCCGCGAAGATGAAGTCCTCGACGTTCAGTGAGACGGCACGCTGCTCGAGGTTGGTCTTCACTCGGTTCTCGTAACCGGCGTACGTGTGGATGACGTACCACTCGCCGGGCAGCGCGCGAAGCTCTTCGCGGAGGGCCGTGACAGGATCGACCGGCTCGGACTCCTCCTCGGGCTCGGCCTCCTCTGCGGTGGCCTCGTCCTCGGAGTCTGCTGCCTCTGCCTCGGAGTCTTCTGCGACGATCTCGTCCTCGGAGCCCTCGACGTCCCCGCCGGACTCGTCCTCGACGTGAACGGCAGCGTCCTCGGCAGCCTCGCCGGCCTCGGCGTCGGCAGCCTCGACCTCGTCCGGCTCCTCGTTGTCCGAGCCCTCGACGATGTCGAGCTCGTCCTCAACGGACTCGACCGAATCGATGGCGTCGTTCAGGTTCGGGTCAGACACGGTGGCTGCTTCTTCCTGGATCATGGGGGTGGAACACGCGAAAGGGGGCGCCGGGTACGGCGCCCTTCGCGCTTGGCTCAGCCGAAGACGTACTTGGCAGCCTTGTCGAGTCCGAAGTCAATCAGAGTCACCAGACCGATCATGATGACAACGAACACAATCACCACTGTGGTGTACGTCGTCAGCTGATTGCGAGTCGGCCAGACAACCTTGCGGAGTTCCGCGACGATCTGGCGGTAGAAGAGAGCAAGGCGCTTCAGTGGGCCCTTCTTGGCCCGCTTACCGCCCTTGCGGCCCTTCTTCGACTCCGGCGCCTCATCCTGGGCATCAGGCATGTCGATGGAGCCCACGGCGTCCGTCACTCGTCCTCACCTGATTCCGGGTCGTGGCCGTGCCGCGCCCGGTATGAGCCGCACGGCGGTGCAATTGCAGTACGTACATGCGCACACAGCCTGGCGAAAGGTGTGTGTAGCAGGGCCGGAGGGACTTGAACCCCCAACCGCTGGTTTTGGAGACCAGTGCTCTACCAATTGAGCTACGACCCTTTGTTTCCCTTCAACGTACCGCATCCGCCCGAGTGCTCGGTGTGCACCCCGGAGGCGCGGCCGATGAAGGCCAACGAGGTGAGAGTGTACGTGGTCGGCGGCCGGTCGTCGAACAGAACGTGTCCGTACGGGCTTTGTGCGTGGTTGTTCAGTCTGTGAAACCCGTGTGCCGGGGAGGTTTCCGGTCTGGAACGATGGGCCCATGAGCCCTGCAACCCCTCCCACCGAGCGCCGGGTCTCCGCCCGAGTCGGCGCGATCTCCGAATCCGCCACCCTCGCCGTGGACGCCAAGGCCAAGGCACTGAAGGCCGCCGGGCGTCCGGTGATCGGCTTCGGCGCCGGCGAGCCCGACTTCCCGACCCCGGACTACATCGTCGAGGCGGCCGTCGAGGCGTGCAAGAACCCGAAGTACCACCGCTACACGCCGGCCGGCGGTCTGCCGGAGCTGAAGGCCGCGATCGCCGCCAAGACGCTCCGTGACTCCGGTTACGAACCCGACGTCTCGCAGATCCTGGTGACGAACGGCGGCAAGCAGGCCATCTACGAGGCGTTCGCGGCGATCCTCGACCCGGGTGACGAGGTGATCGTCCCGGCTCCGTACTGGACCACGTACCCGGAGTCGATCCGTCTCGCCGGCGGTGTCCCGGTCGACGTGGTCGCGGACGAGACCACCGGCTACCGGGTCTCCGTCGAGCAGCTGGAGGCGGCCCGTACGGAGAACACCAAGGTCGTCCTCTTCGTCTCGCCGTCCAACCCGACCGGCGCCGTCTACACGGAGGCCGAGACCGAGGCCATCGGCCGCTGGGCCGTCGAGCACGGCCTGTGGGTGATGACCGACGAGATCTACGAGCACCTGGTCTACGGGGACGCGGTCTCCGTGTCGCTGCCGGCGCTCCTGCCCGAGCTGCGCGACAAGTGCGTCGTGGTCAACGGTGTGGCGAAGACCTACGCGATGACCGGCTGGCGGGTGGGCTGGATCATCGGCCCGAAGGACGTCGTCAAGGCCGCGACCAACCTCCAGTCGCACGCCACGTCGAACGTCTCCAACGTGGCCCAGGTCGCCGCGCTGGCCGCCGTCTCCGGTGACCTGGAGGCCGTCGCCGCGATGCGCGAGGCCTTCGACCGCCGCCGCAGGACCATCGTGCGGATGCTCAACGAGATCGACGGTGTCGTCTGCCCCGAGCCCGAGGGCGCCTTCTACGCGTACCCCTCCGTCAAGGCCCTCATCGGCAAGGAGATCCGCGGCAAGCGCCCGCAGGACTCCGTCGAGCTGGCCGCGCTGATCCTGGAGGAGGCCGAGGTCGCGGTCGTTCCCGGCGAGGCCTTCGGCACGCCGGGGTACCTGCGGCTGTCGTACGCCCTGGGTGACGAGGACCTCGTCGAGGGCGTCTCGCGGCTCCAGAAGCTGCTCTCCGAAGCACGCGACTGACGTTTTCACGCTCCACGCGCGCGTGCGGGCCGGTCTCCTCATTGCGAGGAGACCGGCCCGCTTCTTCGTGCGAGCAAGACCACGATCGGGGAAAGCGCTACCGGTACGACATTCACGTACGGCAAGATCCGGGGATGGAGCACGTACGTGATGTCTCTGAGTTGCCGAAAGCCCATCTGCACCTGCACTTCACCGGGTCGATGCGGATCGCCACCCTGCTGGAACTGGCCGACAAGCACGGGATCCACCTTCCCGACGCGCTGACCAGTGGCGAGCCGCCGAAGCTGCGGGCCACCGACGAGCGGGGCTGGTTCCGCTTCCAGCGGCTGTACGACGCGGCGCGGTCGTGCCTCAGAGAGCCCGAGGACATTCAGCGGCTGGTGCGCGAGGCCGCCGAGGAGGACATCAAGGACGGCTCCGGGTGGCTGGAGATCCAGGTCGACCCGACCTCGTACGCGCCCCGGCTGGGCGGGCTGATCCCGGCCCTGGAGGTCATCCTGGACGCGGTGGACTCGGCCGTGCGCGAGACCGGGCTCGGGATGCGGGTCCTGGTGGCGGCGAACCGGATGAAGCACCCGCTGGACGCCCGCACGCTGGCCCGTCTGGCCGTGCGGTACGCGGACCGGGGCATCGTCGGCTTCGGGCTCTCCAACGACGAGCGACGGGGCATGGCGCGGGACTTCGACCGGGCCTTCGCGATCGCGCGCGAGGGCGGCCTGCTGGCGGCGCCGCACGGTGGCGAACTGACAGGCCCGGCCTCGGTGCGTGACTGCCTGGACGACCTGCACGCCTCACGGATCGGGCACGGGGTGCGGGCCGCCGAGGACCCGCGTCTCATGAAGCGCCTCGCGGACCGGGGCATCACCTGTGAGGTGTGCCCGGCCTCGAACGTCGCCCTGGGGGTGTACGAAAAGCCGGAGGACGTCCCCTTGCGCACACTTTTCGAGGCCGGGGTCCCGCTGGCGCTCGGCGCGGACGACCCGCTGCTGTTCGGCTCGCGGCTGGCCGCCCAGTACGAGATCGCGCGCCGCCATCACGCCTTCACGGACGCCGAGCTGGCCGAGCTGGCACGGCAGTCGGTACGGGGTTCGGCGGCGCCGGAGGACGCCCGGCGGAAACTGCTGTCCGGCATCGACGACTGGCTGGCCGCCGCGCCCTCCTAGGGAGGGCGATTTGGCGGAGACCGCGGTCCTCTAGAGGCTGACGCCGACCGTCACCGGCTCGTTGACGAGCGTGATCCCGAAGGCGGCATGGACGCCGTCGACGACCTCGCGGGCGAGCGCGAGGAGGTCCTCCGTGGTGGCCCGGCCCCGGTTGGTGAGGGCGAGGGTGTGCTTGGTGGAGATGCGGGCGGGGCCGGTGCCGTAGCCCTTGGTGAAGCCCGCCCTGTCGATCAGCCAGGCCGCGGAGGTCTTGGTGTGGCTGTCGCCCACCGGGTAGGCGGGCGGGGACACGTCGGCGCCCAGCCGTTCCGTCACGCGCGCGTGGAACGCGGCGAACTCCTCGTGCGTGAGGATCGGGTTGGTGAAGAACGACCCGGCCGACCAGGTGTCGTGGTCCTCGGGGTCGAGCACCATGCCCTTCCCGGAGCGCAGCTTGAGGACGGTCTCACGGGCGGCTTCGAGGGGTACGCGGTCGCCGGGTCCGACACCGAGCGCACGGGCCGTCTCGGCGTACTTGACCGGTGCGGACAGCCCGTCCGCGTCCTCAAGACCGAAGCGGACGCGCAGCACGACGAAGCGCTCCGGATCGGCCTTGAAGCGGCTGTGGCGGTACGAGAAGACGCACTCGGCGTTCGGAACGGTGACCGTCTCGCGGGTCTGCCGGTCGTACGCGATCACTTCGGTGATCGTCGACGACACCTCCTGGCCGTACGCGCCCACGTTCTGGATCGGTGTCGCGCCCGCGGAGCCGGGGATTCCGGCGAGGCACTCGATGCCCGCGAGGCCGGCCTCGACGGTGCGGGCGACCGCGTCGGTCCACACCTCCCCTGCGGCCAGCTCCAGCTTCGTACCGTCGAGGTCGAAGCCGCGCGTGGCGATGCGCAGGGCGGTGCCCGCGAAGCCCTTGTCGCCGATGACCAGGTTGGACCCGCCGCCGATCAGCAGCAACGGCGTACCGGAGTCGTCGGCCTCCCGGACGGCGGCGATCACCTCGGTGTCGGTCGTCGCGGTGATCAGCCGCGCGGCGTGGCCGCCGAGCCGGAAGGTGGTCAGCGGGGCGAGCGGGGCGTCATGGAGTTCCTGCACGTGCACCAGAGTACGAGAACGGCCCCGCCGGTCAGGGCGGGGCCGTTCTCGGCGGGCTCGGTCACAGGCGGTGGAACGCCTCGGCAGCGCTTCCCGGCCCTCTACGGGAGGTGCATTTGTTTTCCGGACTCAGTGCGACGCCGTCTCCAGCACCCGCGCGGGCGCCGTCCCCGCTCCCTCTTCCCCCGCCTCGGCCGTACGGCGGCGCCCCGGGATGAACAGCGCCGCCACACCCGCCACGGCTACCGCGAAGGAGCCCGCCCACTGCCGCTGATGATCAGGGCGGGGAGTGGGCGAGGGCCGGCGGCGGATCATAGGGCGGTACGCGTAAGGGGCGCCCGCCATTGCGGGCGCCCCTTACGCGCTGCACTGCGCCTGCCGCTGCTGTCAGGCCAGCCGTACGACCGCCCGGGACATGCCCAGGACCTTCTGGCCCGAGCTCATCGCGATGAGGTCGACCCGGACGGTGTTGTCGTCGAGCTTGGCCGCGACCTTGCCGCTGACCTCGATCGTGGCGCCCTCGTCGTCGTTCGGGACGACGACGGGCCTGGTGAAGCGGACGCCGTACTCGACAACCGCGCCCGGGTCACCGGCCCAGTCGGTGACGACCCGGATCGCCTCGGCCATGGTGAACATGCCGTGCGCGATGACGTCCGGGAGGCCGACCTCCTTGGCGAACTTCTCGTTCCAGTGGATCGGGTTGAAGTCCCCGGAGGCGCCCGCGTACCGGACGAGGGCGGCACGGGTCACGCCGAAGGCCTGGGCCGGCAGTTCGGTGCCGACCTCGACGTCGTCGTATGCGATCTTCGCGGTCATCGTCAGCCCTCCTCGGCAGCGCGGGCCACGAGCTTGGTCCAGGCGGTCACCACGTGCTCGCCCGCCTCGTCGTGGACCTCGCCGCGGATGTCCAGGATGTCGTTGCCCGCCATGGACTTGATCGCGTCGATGGTGGAGGTGACCGTGAGCCGGTCGCCCGCGCGCACCGGGCGCCGGTAGGCGAACTTCTGGTCGCCGTGCACCACGCGGCTGTAGTCGAGGCCCAGCTGCGGGTCCTGGACGACCTGTCCCGCGGCCTTGAAGGTGATCGAGAACACGAAGGTCGGCGGGGCGATCACGTCGGCGTGACCGAGGGCCTTGGCCGCCTCCGGGTCCGTGTACGCGGGGTTGGCGTCGCCCACCGCCTCGGCGAACTCGCGGATCTTCTCCCGGCCGACCTCGTACGGGTCGGTGGGCGGATAGGACCGCCCCACGAAGGACTGGTCGAGCGCCATGGGCTCGGCACCTCCTGGTTGTCTCCGCTGGACTGAACTGGACTGGACTGAACTGGGCTGGGCTGGCTTGTGGTCTCTGGAACAACGACACGAGGCCGCCCCCCAACTGCAGGGGACGGCCTCGTGTACGAGCCTGTATTTATCGCGTTTCGCGGTGCGCGGTATGCGCCTTGCAACGCGGGCAGTGCTTCTTCATCTCCAGTCGGTCCGGGTTGTTACGCCGGTTCTTCTTGGTGATGTAGTTCCGCTCCTTGCACTCCACGCAGGCCAGCGTGATCTTCGGGCGGACGTCGGTGGCAGCCACAGGAGTGCTCCTTGACGAACGGATGGGACAGTTGAACGATTAACGCACAGAAGAGTAGCCGATCGAAGGACCGACCCCACAATCGGCTACTGTCAGTAGCGGTGACCGGACTTGAACCGGTGACACAGCGATTATGAGCCGCTTGCTCTACCGACTGAGCTACACCGCTGTGATGCAATCGGCCCCCGCCTCGCGGCGGGAACCTCTCACACCAGAGCCCCAATACGGAATCGAACCGTAGACCTTCTCCTTACCATGGAGACGCTCTACCGACTGAGCTATTGGGGCGAGCGATGAAGACATTACACGCTCGCCCACCGATCGCCCAAATCCGTTTCGCGGCACCTGCCCCGCCCTGTTCCCGGGCGTGCACAGGCAGTTCCACGCGCCCCTCCCGCACGACGGACCACACCGGTACGACTATTCCGCTCCTCCTCGATGCGCGCCGATCGCCGCCCTAGTCTCGACTCACGCTGTGTGATCTTGTGCCCCCCTCCCGCAGCCGCCGAGCCCCAGGAGCGCGATGCCCGACAGCCAGCCGCAGCCACCCCACTCCTCCTCTTCCTCCTCGTCTGGTTCGTCATCCTCCTCGCCGGGTTCGTCGGGCCGGATCGACGGCTCCGACCTGCTGCTCTGCGGTGCGCGGCTCACCGACGGCCGGACCGTGGACGTCCGGCTTGGCGGCGGGCGCATCGAGGCGGTCGGCACGGCCGGCAGCCTCACCGCGCACAACACGCGCGTCGACCTCTCCGGCTACCTGCTCCTGCCGGCCCCCGCGGAACCGCACGCCCATGGCGACACGGCCCTGTCGGCCGACGGCGACGGACCCGTCTCGTACGACGGACAGGAGGTCCAGCGCCGTACGACGGAAGCCGCGTTGCTCCAGCTCGGGCACGGGGCCACCGCCCTGCGCTCGCACGTACGCGTGGGCGATGTGCAGGGGCTGGGCTCGATGGCGGCGGTGCTCCAGGCGCGGCGCGCGCTGCGCGGGCTCGCCGAGTTGACGACGGTGGCGGTGCCGCGGTTGCTGACCGGGCTCGCCGGTGCCGACGGGCTGTCGATGCTGCGGGACGCGGTGAAAATGGGCGCCTCCGTAGTCGGCGGTTGTCCAGATCTGGACCCCGATCCGACGGGGTACGTGGAGGCCGTCCTGGAGGTCGCCGCGGAGCACGGCTGCCCGGTCGATCTGCACACGGACGGTGACGATCCGGCGCGGCTCGCACGGCTCGCGGCGATGGCGGGCGGGCTGCGGCCCGGGGTGACGCTCGGCCCGTGCGGCGGACTCGGGCGGCTGCCCTCCGAGGTGGCCTCCCGGGCGGCGGACCAGCTCGCCGCGGCCGGGGTGACCGTGGTCTGCCTGCCCCAGGGCGGCTGTTCGGGCGTGGACAGGCGCGGGACGGCTCCGGTACGGCTGCTGCGGGCGGCCGGGGTGCGGGTCGCGGCCGGCAGCGGTGCCCTCCGGGACGTGTCGAACCCCGTGGGACGCGGGGACCCGCTGGAGGCGGCGTATCTGCTGGCCTCGCGGTACGGGCTGCGGGCCGGCGACGCGTACGACGCGGTGAGTACGTCGGCTCGGGCGGTGCTGGGGCTGCCCGAGGTGCGGGTGGAGGCGGGTTTCCCGGCGGAGTTGCTCGCGGTGCGTGGAGACCGGCTCGACGGGGCGTTGTCGCTGGCGTACAGCCGGATCGTGGTGCACCGGGGGCGGGTGGTGGCGCGGACGAGTGCGGTCCGGGAGTACTGCGGTTCGGCCGCGGCGGTGGCGTTGGATCTGCCTCGGCAGGGACGGACCCGAACCGGCGAGCCGTAGCGGGCGTGGGGTGGGGTGAGCCGTAACGGGCGTGGGGTGGGGTGGCGTGTCTGTGCCTTGGTCTTTGGCCGCGGCCTTTCAGCGGTGCCACGCGCGCGTGGAGGGTTGTCGGGCTCCACGCGCGCGCGTACGAGTGCTCTGTACGGCCCCGTCAGGTACAGACGCCGTCCGGCGGGGCCGACGGCATCCCTGATCGGACCGTCAGAAGCCGCCGCCCAGCATGCCGCCGGTGAACGGGTTGCCCGGACCGGAGAGTTCGTCCAAGGGGATCTCGACGGCACCGGACGGGACGCTGAGGTCACCCGCGTCGCCGAAGGTCAGCACCAACGGGAGCTTGACGCTCTGCGGGGTCTCCGCGAGAGCGGCGAGGTCGATGGAGACGCGGTTCAAGTCGCCGTTCTTCAGGGAGAAGTCGACGGCGATGTTCTTGTCCGGGACGTCTTTCAGATCCTTGTCGGAGGGCAGCTCGGTGCCCGCCGGGAGGTCGTCGGTCAGCGGCCTGAGCTTGTCGAGGACACCGGTGAGCAGGTCACGGAACGAGGCCTTGGCGACGATCCGTTCGACGCCGTCACTTTCTCCCTTGTTGCTGAAGGTGACCTCGCGCGCGAAGACGCCGCGTACGGCCTTGAGGATCTTCTGCTGGGTCTTCGAGTCGATCTCGTCGGACTCGGCGGACTTGCCGGACTCGGCGGCGCCCTTGCCGGCCTGCTCGAGTTCACCGGTGTCGATCTTGACCCACTTGCCTTCGAGGACGCTCTTGAACTCCTTCTCGCTCTCCGGGAGTTCGTCGGCCGTCGGCAACGGCATGCCCGTCGCGTCGCCGAGCGCCTGCACATCGGCGCGGAGGTACGTGTAGTCGCCGACGACCCGGAACTCGGCAAGGACGCCGTCGGCCCCCGAGACCGTCACGCCCGTACCGACGATGTCCTTCTCGCCCGAGTCGGCGAGCGGCTTCTTCGACTCGACGGACACCTTGATCCGTACCCCGGCGATGAACTTCGCGAGTTCGGGCGGCAGTTCCTCGCCGGGCTCCGCCTCACCGGCCAGCTCGGTGAGCGCGGAGGGCTTGGCGTCGAGCCCCAACTCGAAGGAGAGCGACTTCTTTTCGCCGAGTCCCTCGACGGCGTTGTCGACCTTCTGTCCGGCGGTGAGATTCTCGACCGTGCCGCAGGCGGCCCCGCCGACGAGCAGAACAGCGGTGCAACCGACCGCCGTGACGGTCTTGCGCATGACAGGACTCTTGCTGGTGGCAGGGCTTCGGCGCATGGCCGGCCTCTGGCGTATGGCGGTGATGACGGTCTCCTTTTTGACGCCGCGCGGCGTCCCCGTTCGTACGCGGTGATCATTGGTGAGACTCATGAGTTATCCACAGGGTTGTGCGGCGAGTGGGTCCGTCCGGGCGTACGGTCGGAAACATGCGCATTGTCATCGCTGGAGGTCATGGTCAGATCGCGCTGCGGCTGGAACGGCTGCTCGCCGCGCGCGGTGACGAGGTGGCGGGGATCATCCGCCGCCCGGAACAAGGAGACGATCTGCGGACGGCCGGTGCCGAACCGGTCCTCTGCGATCTGGAGTCGGCTTCGGTGGAGGAGGTCGCCGCACATCTGCAGGGTGCGGACGCCGCCGTCTTCGCGGCGGGCGCGGGCCCGGGCAGCGGGGCTGCCCGCAAGGAGACCGTGGACCGGGGCGCCGCCGTGCTCTTCGCCGACGCGGCGGCCCGGGCCGGGGTCCGTCGGCACGTGGTGGTGTCGTCGATGGGCGCGGATCCGGAGCACCCCGGGGACGATGTCTTCGACACGTATCAGCGCGCCAAGGGCGAGGCCGACGCGTATGTACGCGCTCACGTGGGCCTGGACTGGACGATCCTGCGCCCCGGGATGCTGACGAACGACGCCGGTACCGGTCTCGTACGCCTGGAAGCCGCCACGGGGCGCGGGCCCATACCGCGCGACGACGTCGCGGCGGTCCTCGCGGAGCTGGTGGACACGCCGGCGACGGCCGGGCTGACGCTGGAGCTGATCAGCGGGTCGACGCCGGTTTCCGTGGCGGTCAAGTCGGTGGCGGGGAACTGACCGGAGCGGCGGGCACGGGCGAGGACGAAGGCACGTACACATGCACGTCCGCTGACGCGGGCGACGGCCGGTGATTGGCTGGGTACGTCCGCCGAGCCGAGGAGTTGCCGTGCCCGTGCCCGCGCCCGCTGAGGTTCCCGCCGCGCAGGAAACCCTGCTGCGCAAGATGTACGCCGTCTTCAGCACCGACGAACGCGACGCCTTCATCCCGCACTGCCTCGCGCCCGACGTGGACTGGCCGAACGTCGCCGACGGGGTTCGGCTGCACGGCCACGAGGCGGTACGCGCCTACTGGGCAGCGCAGTTCGCGGCCGCGCACCCGCTCGTACGACTGGAGGGGCTGCGCCTCGACGAGGACGGGCGGCACGTGGTCGCCACTGTGCGACCGGGCCTGCGGGACGAGGCGGGCGAGCACTGGGCGGAGGAGCCGGTCGAGCACGTGTACCGCTTCGACGCGGACGGTCTGGTGAGCCGTATGGACGTGCGCCGGCCCTGACCGCGCCCTCGCCGGAAGACCGGACGGTGATCAGAAGGCCAGGCGGTCAGGCCGTCGGGCCCGGCGGTCAGAAGAGCGGAAGCTGCCCGGGAAACTCCGCGACGACGTACCCGTCCAACGCCGGCTGGGCCGCTCCGAGCTCCGCCTGCCTGCGCGACCCGGGACACGACACGAGTTCCCCGCTCACCCGCGCCCCCGGCGGATCGTGCCGAGCGAACCGCCCGGCCACGACAGCGATCTCGCGACGGCACTCGGGGCAGTTCCTACGGCGTGAGGACATGAGCTCAGCGTACGAAGAAAACGGCCGGGGGCAGGGGGACGCGGGAGGGGCGCAGCCGATCACTCTGTACGAAATCAGCATCCACCACACGCCCTCAGAGACCGGCGCCTATCCGCCACGCAACAGGATTCCGGCGGTTGGCGGTTCCAAGGCCGCCGGACGGGCCGGCTCCCCCGCGTTGTCAAACTGCCCGGGACTCGGCGTAGAAGCTCCGGAAGAGGGCGCGTACGCCGAGGACGATGGCGCCGGCTACGACCAGGAGGGTGCCCGCGAGAATCCAGTAGCCCATCGACTGGCCTTGCCACAGTGCTGTCCCCGCGCCGACGACCGCTCCCAGCAGAAGACCGAGGGTGGGGCGCCAGTCTTCCGTGCGCACGACAGGGAAGAACCCTGCGAAGACCGCGAACGCAGAGATCATCGTGGCGGCGAAATACTTACCCGTGCCCGGCGGGGCAGCACAGCGGTTGACGCCCCCGGAGCATGACCCACCCACAAGACCCGATATCCCCCACGCGAGAACCGCCACCGTCACCGCGAATGCCGCGAAGCCCGCCCACTTGAGAATCACACAGGGATCGTAGGGCCTGCTCGGCCCACGGCCAGGGCCGCGTTCTGACGGGCACTCCAGGGCGCCCGGGAGGCCGTCCACGTCCCGTCCGCACTCTTCGGAACGGGGCGGACGGAGCAGCGGACGGGGCGTTCGAATGCGAGACGGAGCGAGACAGTACGGCCGTCGCGAGAGCGCACGACAAAGGGCCCTTGGTCTGCGGTTTCCGCAGACCAAGGGCCCTTTGTTTTCGTGTGGCGGCGCCAGGATTCGAACCTGGGAAGGCTGAGCCGGCAGATTTACAGTCTGCTCCCTTTGGCCGCTCGGGCACACCGCCAGGGGTAGCTGCCATTCGAACCGCTTTTCGGCGGTGCTCCGTGGCAACGACGTAAACGATACCCGATGCTCGGGGGTGCTTCGCCACCCGATTGATCGGCGCTCGGAGGGGCGGGGGTGGCTAGGCTTATGCGGATGCGGCCAGGGACCGATGCCGGGCTCGACGGCCGCCCCTACGCACCCCGATACAAGGAGCCACAGGACATGGCCGACTCCAGTTTCGACATCGTCTCGAAGGTCGAGCGGCAGGAGGTCGACAACGCCCTCAACCAGACCGCCAAGGAAATCTCGCAGCGCTACGACTTCAAGAACGTGGGCGCCTCCATCTCCTGGTCCGGCGAGAAGATCCTGATGGAGGCGAACTCCGAGGAGCGCGTCAAGGCCATCCTCGACGTCTTCCAGTCCAAGCTGATCAAGCGGGGTATCTCGCTGAAGTCGCTGGATGCCGGTGAGCCGCAGCTCTCCGGCAAGGAGTACAAGCTCTTCTCCTCGATCGAGGAGGGCATCTCACAGGAGAACGCGAAGAAGGTGGCGAAGATCATCCGTGACGAGGGCCCCAAGGGCGTGAAGGCGCAGGTGCAGGGCGAGGAACTGCGGGTGAGCTCGAAGAACCGTGACGACCTGCAGGCCGTGATCGCCCTTCTGAAGGGCAAGGACTTCGACTTCGCGCTGCAGTTCGTCAACTACCGGTGACATCGCGTTCGTTGCGCGTACGAGGAAGGGTGGGCACCGGCGGTGCCCACCCTTCTCGCCTGCTGGCTGCGGTCTCAGGGGTACGCGCTCAGCTGCGCGAGTTGCCGAACAGGATGCGGTAGGCGATCAGCAGGACCAGCGAGCCGCCGATCGCGGCGGCCCAGGTGGTGCCGTCGTAGAAGTCCTTGCTGATCGGGTGGTCCAGCCAGCGGGCGGATATCCAGCCGCCGATGAACGCGCCCGCGACGCCGATGACGGTCGTGCCGACGAAGCCACCCGGGTCGCGGCCCGGCAGCAGGAACTTGGCGATGGCTCCGGCCAACAGCCCCAGAATGATCCAGCCGATGATGCCCATGCCGTGAACCTGCCTCTCCGTGCTGTGCCTGGACTGTGATCTTGCTCCCGCCAGGCTGTGTTCATGCCGTTCTTGTGCTGCTGGTCGTGCTGTTGTTCGTTCGTTGTTGCCGGGGAAGACGTCGGTGCGACGGTGACCGGTTGCAGTGATCAGTAGGGTGCGGTTCATGACACAGTCCGATTCCGGTTCCGGTCAGCCTGGATCGCCCCGGCCCGATTCGCCGCAGCACGAAGTGGAGCTACGGCGGACGCTCGGCGTCGGAGACGCCGTGGTCATCGGCCTCGGCTCGATGCTCGGCGCGGGGATCTTCGCCGCGCTCGGGCCCGCGGCACGGGCTGCCGGCTCCGGACTTCTGCTGGGCCTGGGCATCGCCGCCGCCGTCGCCTACTGCAACGCGACCGCGTCGGCGCGCCTCGCCGCCCGCTATCCCGCGTCGGGCGGAACCTACGTATACGGGCGGGAGCGGCTCGGGGAGTTCTGGGGCTACCTGGCGGGCTGGTCGTTCGTCGTCGGCAAGACCTCCTCTTGTGCGGCGATGGCGCTCACCGTGGGCGCGTACGTCTGGCCGGGGCAGGCGCACGCCGTGGCCGTCGGGGCCGTGGTGGCGCTGACCGCGGTGAACTACGGCGGTGTGCAGAAGTCGGCGTGGCTTACGCGGGCGATCGTGGCGGTGGTCCTCGCGGTGCTCTCTTCCGTGGTCGTGGTGTGTCTCACCTCCGGGAACGCCGACGCCGGGCGGCTCGACGTGGGGCTTTCCGAGGGTGCGGGCGGGGTGCTTCAGGCAGCCGGTCTGCTGTTCTTCGCCTTCGCCGGGTACGCGCGGATCGCGACGCTCGGTGAGGAGGTACGGGATCCGGCCCGCACCATTCCGCGCGCGATCCCGATCGCTCTGGGCATCACGCTGGTGGTGTACGCGGCGGTGGCGGTGGCTGTCCTCTCCGTGCTGGGTTCGGGCGGGCTCGGGCAGGCGACGGCGCCACTGGCCGACGCGGTACGCGCCGCGGGTGTGCCGGGGCTCGTCCCGGTCGTACGGGTGGGTGCCGCCGTGGCAGCGCTGGGCTCCCTTCTCGCACTGATCCTGGGTGTGTCACGGACGACGCTGGCCATGGCCCGTGACCGGCATCTGCCGGGGGCGCTGGCCGCCGTGCATCCGCGCTTCCAGGTGCCTCATCGGGCGGAGCTGGCCGTCGGAGCGGTGGTTGCCGTGCTGGCGGCGACGGTGGATGTGCGGGGCGCTATCGGCTTCTCCTCCTTCGGCGTGCTGGTGTACTACGCGATCGCCAATGCCTCGGCCTGGACGCTGAGTTCGAACGTCGTGTCGCGCGTGGCGCCGGTGGTGGGGACTGTCGGCTGCGTGACGCTCGCCTTCGCCCTGCCGGGGGTTTCGGTGATCGTGGGCGCGGGCGTGCTCGGTGTGGGGGCGGCCGCGTATGGGGTACGGAGGCGCTGGGTCGCACACCGAACGCCGAGCTGAGTGCCGAACAGCGGCTGTCGAACGCTGGCTGCCGAGCGCTGAGTGCCGAGCGCTCCCTGCGGAGTCCGGTACATAAAGTGCAGGTCGTGCTGGTCTGGTTGTGCCCACGCGGCGTCGCCGCGCAGGGTCGCAGACCGGCACCCCTGACGGGGCGGCCTCGGTAAGAGCTGAGGCCGGCGCGCTATGAGGCCCGCGCAGCCGCCGTACGTATTCGGAAGTCGTCCCAAGGCTCCAGGTCCGGCCCGTCGCTGGACTCGTCGTACCAGCCCGTGCCGTCGAGCCAGACGCGCAGCCAGGCCGTGAGGGTGGGGGCGTCCACGTACCAGGCGTGGTCGGCGTCGTCGGCGTTCGGCTCGAAGAGGAGGACGGTGGCGTCCGGGGTGCGGCAGTCCACGCACGCGTACATGCCGCAGCCCCAGTGGGATATGGGCAGGATGCCGTCGGGCCAGGGCCAGTCAGGGTCCTTGCGGCCGCTCTCACGATGGGCGAGGTACTGCGCGACGACAGCGGGCTCGCCGGACGGCGGGTTGTCGAGCAGGGGCAGCAGACCGTACTCGGGACCGAATCCTCCGTCTCCTATCCGCAGGTAGAGCGCGGCGAGCAGCGGGGGCACGGCGAAGCCCAGGGCGGACTCCGCGCGGGCGAGCGTGGCCGCGTCCACGGGCTCGGGGAGCGAAGGCCATCCCCACGGCCGGGAGTTGCGTGCCTCTTCGGCGACGCTCGTCAGCAACTGCTCGATCTCGGTCATGCGTTCATGATGCAGGGCTGCACTGACAATCGGGCAGCCTGTGGATAACTCTCAGGCGAGACGGACGTCGATGCCTTCGCCCACAAGGAATTCGAGGAGTTCCTCGAACGTCCACGGGCGGTGGTCGGTACGCGGGACGAGGCCGAGGCAGAGGCGGGCGACCTCCGCGTCATGCCAGACGAGGGTGAAGGGCCGCCGGGCGCCCCAGCGGCCGCGGAGGCAGTCCGTGAGCGCGTCGAGCCCCCAACCGAAGTAGCCCCCGGGTCCGTTCACCGCCTCGCCGATCGCGCAGAAGAAGCCTGCCACGTCGGTGATGTGACGGCCTTCGAGGTGGTACGTGCCGCCGGGTTCCGCGTCGGGTCTGTCCGCCTCGCGCCGGTCCAGCGCCACTGTCAGCCAGTGGCGGCGCCCCTGCGCGCCGCACCGGGCCCAGAGGCCGGGCCCGGCCGGGCGGCCGTCGTCCCACAGCTCCCAGACCTCCTCGGCCGCGGTCGGCGGCCGCTCGGACCAGGGTTCCAGCGTGAGGTCCACCAGGCCGCGGCCCCGCGCGGACGGGATCCACGCGATGAGTTCGCCCTCGATGGCGGACTGGACGGTGCGGCCCGACGCGTCGAGGCGTACCAGCTTGGCGTGTCCGAGGTCCTCCTCCCCCGCGTCCAGGGCCGTACGCAGGGCTCCGCGCGGGGAACAGCCGAGCAGTCGCACGGACGGCTCGACGAGGTTCGGCTGTTCCTCCTGGATGTACGCCAGGTCTCGGCAGGTTCCTATTGGTTCGTCTGCCGCTCCGAGGAGCCGGTAGCCCGGGGAGAGCGGCGGGCACTGCGGATAGTCGAACGGGTTGTGCGGGGACTCGCGCGCCTCGATCGTGATGTCGCGCAGCGACAGGTCACGCGCGCAGGGACGGTCTCCGAGAACACGTACGTCCTCCAGGGACCACTCCTCGATCCGCTCGCCCTTCTTGTCGAGGATGTGCAGGACCAGGGAGCCCAGGGGCGCCGAACCGTCGGCACGCGCGCGTGCGAGGACGGATTTCAGCTCCCCTTCCGGTGTACAGCCGATGAGTTCGTACGTCCCTCGCGCGGGAGGGGGCGGATCGCCGAAGAGGTTCTCGGCGTCCGCGCACAGGGCCCAGATCTCGTCGCCGTCACCGTAGGCGTCGACGTCGTACGCGGCCAAGGCGTACTTCGGCTGCCCCACCCCCGCGCCGCTCTACCAGCGTGAGCTGAACGGCTGGTCCGAGCGGACGATTTCGCGTCCCAGGGGGACCAGAGAGACCGGGATCAGCTTGAAGTTGGCGATGCCGAACGGGATGCCGATGATCGTGAGGCACAGAACGATGCCGGTCGCGATGTGGGCGAGGGCGAGCCACCACCCCGCGAGGATCAGCCACAGGACGTTGCCTATGAAGGAGGGCGCTCCCGCGTCCCTGCGCTCCACCGTCGTATAGCCGAAGGGCCACAGGGCATAGACGCCGACCCGGAAGGCGGCGATGCCGAACGGGATCGTCTCGGAACGTTCCCGATCACGCCACAAGGCCGCTCCGTTTCCGCCTGAACGCCTGACGAGCTGATACTTGTCTTGGCAGGCAGTGGCGACGGAGAGACCTGGAGAGGTATCGATCATGAAGCTGTTGAGCTTGCTACTGAACGTCCTGTGGTTCGTCTTCTGTGGCATCTGGATGGCGCTCGCGTACACACTGGCCGCGCTGGTGTGCTTCATCTTGATCGTCACCATCCCGTTCGGCGTTGCTTCGCTGCGTATCGCGGGCTATGTCCTGTGGCCGTTCGGCCGGACCACTGTAGAACGGCCGGATGCTGGCGCGCCGTCGTTCATCGGGAACGTGATCTGGGTGATCTTCGCGGGGTGGTGGCTGGCCCTGGGGCACCTGATCACCAGCATCCCGCTGTTCTTGTCGATCATCGGCATCCCGTTCGGGTGGGCCAACCTGAAGCTCATCCCGATCTCGCTTATGCCGCTGGGGCGTGACGTGGTATCCACGGAGCGAAGGTTCGGCGAGCGGTAGAACCGGGCAGGCAAGGTTGCGAACATTTGATCTCGACGCACTTCGGATGCGTCTGGGAAGTAGGCAGAAACCGGCCATTCCGCTGTACCGTGAGCCTGGCGGCACAGCTTGGAGTGGCATGCATCGTGCAGCTGGTACGTCTCACCATGAGCAACCGACCAACATTCCGTATGAGCGAAATGGGCGGTAAGAGTAGTCGTGACGTGGCGGTCCCGCCCTGAGAGGGTCTCTCCGGACAGCGTTCCTGGCCTCGATAGCAACGCTTCGATCGAACTCATCAAGGACTACTACTCACGAAGCCTGGCTGGTTCTGAAACTGCTCGTGCGCGAGCTCAAACCGCCTTTACCATCGTTAGCGCCTTGGCCACGCTCCTGGTGGGAGGTGCCGCATTCGTAGGAATCACCGACCAACAGGATTCCGTCAAAATCTTCATGATCATCGCTTCAGTCTTCTGGCTTGTAGCAACATTTCTCTACGCTCAGGCGGCCACGGGTACCTTTGGCAGCACCAATTCCAGAAAAGATGCGCAAGAAGTTACGAGCGAACAGGCGGTGCCTGCCGCTAAAGGAATTATCGCTCTGGTACGAACTGAGCGAGACCTCATTCGGTGGAAGACGAAGCAAGCCAACATTTCGGCCTTCCTAGCTGCCATCACTTCAGTCTGTGTCATAGGCCTTATGTGGCTCCTAGACCCTGCCACACAGTCCCGCGCTGTCGTAAGAATTGACAGTCCCGGCGTATCAGAGGTTGCTGCAGTCTGCGATATCCGACCACGTACAGAGTTCACAGCCACACTCGACTTGACTGATCTGTCAAAGACATTTATCACGCTGACGGATATCCAGACGAGAGATTGCAAGAACGCTTCCGAGTTGACGATTCCCACCAAATGGGTAGCGATTGTCGCGGTGCAACCGTGACATCCATGATCCCGGCAGGGCACCACGGTATCCTACTATCATGGGCAAGCGAATTCGACTTCGAACAGTTCAAAAACACGCTGGCCGACCTGTCATCTCAGCATTCCAACCCTCCTACCTCGCTGTCGATGATTCCATTTCGATCATCCGGTGTGCCGGCCGGAATAACCTATCCGACCGGAATTCCAGACGTTAGCAGCCTCCTAGATCGAGTCGCTTCAGTCTCGCTGATCCTCTCCTCTGATAGGAACAGAGGAGCAGATGTATCAGAACTCGCAAGTTTGGCAGCAGACCGGCACGTCAACATCGAAGTATTCCACCCGATCGATGCCCATAAAGCCGTTATTAAGTTCGCTACGAGGCTTGCTAAAGCGTCAAAAGGTGGGTGTGTTTCCCAGGAATACAAGGCGAACGAGCTGCCCGTTCTACTCAAAGCCTGGATCGAGAGACAGGTAGCGCAATCGGAGGGCTCCGCGGAGCGGATCGCCCAGAGTTACAGCGGAAACCATTGGATGGATACTTTTGGAGGATTTCAATGAGTTGGATCGAAGCGGTACTGGCTCGCCCAGCCCAACGTGAGCCAGATCAGAAGCTCACACCCAAGCTAGCATTGTCGCTTTTGACATCTGGTGAATACTGGCGATTTGAACGTGCCTCACAGGAGAGTACACACCTGCCGCCACGCAGGGATTCCCAGGGTCATATCTCTGAGCCATCGTGGGCTCTCGTCTTTGCTTTCTCTCTTGTTAATGACTCGACTTTGACAGAGGAGGGCCTAAATGTTCTATCCGAAGTTGTTTCGTCACCGGAGGTGAGAGAAGACCCTGAGATGGCAGCTGTAGCAAACGCGTTTGCCGCACGAGGACTCTCACGACTTAACCTGTTCCGGCAAGCAATCTCGGTGATTCAGGCCGCTCTCGACGAGCTTGCATTTCACAGCTTGGCCCGCCTTTTCCTTCAACAGCAACTAACAATTTATCTTGCCGATGCGGATAGATACAAAGAAGCGCTTCACTCGGCCAGGCAGGCTCGACGCTTCCTTAATTCATGGAAACATGGCAATTCAGACGCCTACCCACCATCACAGCAGGAGATTTGGCTCGGGCTCTCAGAGGCAGTTGAGTCCAATATTCGTTTGCTGACGAATGTCACATCTCGTCACCCAAAACACGACAGCACCTTTTCTGGAGAGCCTAATAAGTATTGGATGACGCGAAATACGGTTCTGGAAGTAGGATTTTCGACTTATGTGCGCGACTCGTTTGACGACAAGCTACGAGTAACGCTCGGACGCTCCTCTTCTAGGTTTTCAGAAAGAGAGTCGCCTCGAACCGCTCTCACAACCTTTCTCTTCGAGAGTGAGCTAGCAGGTTACTACCGGCGCGTTCTCGTTGCTAGATCTCTCCTTGGAAAGCAACAGGTAGTAGAGCTCGATCTCGCTGATGAAACACGGATCAGGAATTGCACTCACTTGATCCGATACAGTCGAGACACCAAATCATACGAAAAATTCCTGAAGTTTCTTATTGCTGGAGGGCCCCTGCCAACACTGGCAGAGGAAGTACTCCGGGCAGCAGATAGCCTTGGCTGGCCCCCCAGGAAGGAAGACTTCATTGCACTGAAGGTCGCTGGTTCACTACTCCATGAATCAGTCGCTGGCCGTGCTTTGAGCGTCCTCATTGACATGCCGACGCAAGAACATGTTCGAGACCTCAACTCTGCTTATCTGGCCGACGCATATATCTGGCCTGCCATCCGATCCCTTATTCCTGTAGCAGGGGCACATACAGAGGTTTCCAGAAAAATGAGAGAGGTCGCCTCAGTCGCAGGCGCCCACGCGTTCTCGGAGCTTGTCTCCACCGCGAGAGTCATTGATTGGTCTCAGGTAAGCGAGGACGAAAAGACGGCTTGGGTTTCTTGGATCGAGAGCGATAAATCCGACGATGCATCGCTCCTGGAGCAAGAGATTGCGCAGGCCCTCGCCAACGTAGGCAACATGGGTCCACTCGGGCGTTACTACTCGAAGGACACGGATCTTACAATCACCGAAGTCGCCACACTCATCGATTTCGGTAGCGGAAACACTCAATTCAGGGTTCCTAGCTCTGTGGCAAATAGGGTATCCGGGTCACTGAAGTCCGAACTTGACGAGCTGATGCTTGACGCATCTAGAGGGTCTTACAGCTACGGCGTAGTGGACAGCGTTCTTCTCGCCGGTATCTTTTCCAGTCAGTATCCGGATCATTCTATTTGGCAAAAGATCCGGGAAGTGATTCTGCACCCGCGAGTCAGCACATCCCAAAAGTCAGGCCTGTTCGAGTGGATCAGCCGAAACCCCGAAGCCTTGCCATCCGACTTTACGCTTCAAGAAGAGGATAGGTCTCATCTTCTTGGACGTGAAGAGGATTGGATGGGTGAAGGAACACGATTCTCCGCATTGCGCCTGCTGTGCGCCCTAAACGTGCTTCCCCAAGAAGATGTGGCGGAGCAACTCATGAACCTAGCCACGTCAGGTTCTGCCAACGAGCGAGTTGAGGCCGCACGTACACTCCCTATTGCCCGATATTCCACGCCGATAATCTGGCGACTCACCATTTTGGATATGCTGACGCGTGATCCCTCTCCCCTGGTGCGTAGCCACGCGGGAGCAGCTCTCGGAGCTATATATAGGGACTGGGATCTCAGTGACACAAGGGAGATCGACAGCATTGTACGCAGATGCCTCGAATCCGACGGAGTATGGGTTCCTTTGCGAACTCTTCACGGACTGCTGAGAGAAATTAACCGCAAAGTTCCAATCGATATTTCCGAGTTCAAGGAATCTGTTTCTTTGTTGGCGAGCAATCACGTAGATCACTTGATTCGTGATGCCGCAAAACGACTTCTTCGTTCAGCGGGCGATTGATACAGTCTCTATCTCTCTGTGCTGACACAGCGAAGCAGGGAGACCTTCACCCGCCATACCTCGCGAATGGTCAGGATCCCCCTACTTTCTCCGGCAACAGTGTGGGTACGGTCGTATCCGTGTCTGGTGCGCGTCGGGTTGGTCACCCCAAAGCGTGCGCCAGTTGATCGCGCGCGACTAGGGGAGCTGGTACGGGCATGGCGGTTGATGCTGCTCGATCGGAAGAGGGGTTCACGTCGGCGGGGGCTGCGCGGGTGATGGTGGCCGCGTGCCGGGCTGCGGGGCTCGACGACAGAGGCGCGGAGTTGATCCGCCTCGGGGAAAACGCGTTGTTCCGGCTGGCCTCGGCCCCGGTGATCGTGCGTGTGGCCCGTGGGGAAGAGTGGCTGCCGAAAGCGCGTGTTGAAGTGGCTGTCTCGCGGTGGCTGGCAGAGGAGGGGTTCCCTGCTGCCCGCATTATTGAGGATCTTGAGCAGCCGCTTGTGATCGATGGATACCCGGTGACGTTCTGGCACCTGATCGTCGAGGGTGATCGGAAGGCGACCTATGGGGAGTTGGGGGGCGTCCTGCGGGATCTGCACTCCTTGACGGTGCCGGACGGGCTTGAGCTGCCCTCGTTCGAGCCCTTCGACAAGCAAGAGCTCCGGATGAACCGGGCAGCGATCCCGAAGGATGACAAGGCCTTCCTGCGGAAGCGGTGGCGGGAACTGCAGGACAAGTACGCCGAGCTGCGGTTCGAGACGCCCAAGGGCCCGGTGCACGGGGATGCCCACGTGCAGAACCTCATGGTGGACGATCGGGGGCAGGTGATCCTGATCGACTTCGAGGCCTTCTGCTTCGATCACCCCGAGTGGGATCTCATGGTCACCGCCGTGGAACACCACAGTCTCGGGTGGCAGACCGATGAGCAGTACGCCGACTTCGTGGCCGCGTACGGGCGGGATCTGTACGACTGGGAGGGGTACGAGACGCTGCGTGGCCTGCAAGAGTTCGGTATGACGACGTGGCTGATGCAGAACGTGCAGGAAGACGAGCAGACGGCGGACGAGTACCGCCGGCGTATAGCTGGGCTGCGCAATGACGATGCGCCGCGGGACTGGCGGCCCTGGTAGCCGCTACTCGTCGTCCTCCAGGCGGGCGAGTGCGTCGTGTACCTGGTCGTTGAAGGCGGCCACGGTCGGGTTCGTCGCGTGGGTGCTCACCTCTGCCTGAAAGTCGGTCACGTAGCGCTGGAAGCGGGAGGACTGGAGGCTGTCACCGCCCTCCAGGGCCAGGCTGGCGGTGGTGACGGCGGCTTCCAGGTCGCCGTTGAGCAGGTGGCTTTGGGCGAGCACCATGCGGCAGAAGCCGAGGGTGCGGGCGTACTTGGGGTCGGTTTCGTCGACCGCGCGCTGTGCGGCCTCGACCGACTCGCGGCGCATCTTGAGGTCGCGGAAGCAGTGGCAGATCTCGCCCATGAGTTCCGCGGAGTCGAAGTAGCCCAGCCATGCCGGGTCTTCGACCAGGTCGGCGCGCTCGAAGTGGCGTTCCGCTTCGTTCATCGCGCGGCCTGCGCCGGTCGGGTCGCCCGCGTTGGACAGGGCGCGGGCCTCCATCGCTGAGTTCAGTGCCATGGCGCGTGGGGTGGCTCGTCCCTTGGCTCCCTCGACGGCGGCGCGGGCGAGTTGGACGGCCTGGGCGTGGTTGCCGAGGTAGTTGGCCTGGTGGCTGAGGTTGCCGAGGATGCGGGCGCCGAACATGCGGTCGTCGATGACCTGCGACAGACGCAGCGTGGAGGTCAGGTAGCGGTGGGCGAGCCGGTGGTTGCCGGTGTCGTACGCGGTCCACGCGAGCAGCTGGGAGACCTCGGCGGCGGCGCCGAACATCGCGGTGCCGACCTTCTCGCTGTAGCTGGCGTCGAGCAGGGGCAGGACTTCGTGCCGGAAGTAATGGCGCAGTGCCTTGTGGCCGTGGCCTCCGCCGTACTTGAAGTCGAGTTGCATGAACATGCTGGCGGCGTCTCGGATCGCCCGGACGTCGCGCATGCCGACGCGTTGGTGAGCCGGTCGGTCGGCCTGGACGCCATCGGGGCGCGCGATCATCCATGACAGGACGGCAGAGCTGAGATCGGCGTCCGCGATGGCCAGTTGGTTCGGGGCCGGGGCTTCGGCGCGCTCGTCGGCGAGTCCGCCCAGCGTGGTCAGCACGTCGGGGACGGTACTCGGGTAGCCGATCGGCTGCGGAGCGGCGAGCTGTGAGTGGGCGTAGAAGCCGAGATCGCCGGGTGTGATGCGACGGCCCAGCTTGGTGCCGAGTACGTCCGCCATGATCGCTGCCGTCTGGGGCTGGATGCCGGAGCCGTCCCGCCATCGCTGCACGGCGACGTGCGATGTTCCGAGACTCGTGCCGCGCTGTGCGGCGGCATCCCGCATCCGCTTTGCGAGGCCCTTGTTCGAGACCTTCGCTTCGTCCATGACGGCGGCTAACTGCGCGTTCGGCTCTCGGTTCATGCTCCCCTGCCACCCCGAGAAATGACGGCGAGTATTCATCGTGTCACAGCAGTATCGCCCGAGGGGGTTCGTCGGTGAACCCCCTTTGTCTTTGCTGGTGTTCGCGTGAACCCCCTGGTGAACACTCCCGGTCACGCCCTCCGTGTCGTGTACTGGCTTGCCACAAGCAAGCGGTGCCGTAAGGCCCGACGAGGGGTTTGGAAGGGGACCTGATGGACGCCCGAAAATCTGAGCACGTGGTGAACGAGGTGGACGCGTTCGCTCACTGGTTCGCGGCGCCAGATCCGTCCTTCGCCGGGAGGTTCCTGGCGCTGACGCTCTTCGCCGAGTTTCCGGACACCGTTCGCGTGGCGCGTGACATGACGGTCGAGTTCCTGCGAGGCGCGGTTGCGGATGCGGTCGTGGACGATGCCCGGCTGGCCGTCTCGGAACTGGTCGGCAACGTGGTGAACCACGCCGTGCCGGATCGCCATCTGGCGCAACCGGGCGGCGCTCGGCGCATCGATGTGACGTTCAAGATGTGGCCGAAGTGGTTGTTCATCGGCGTTGCTGATGAGGACTCGACACCCCCGGTTCTCCCCATAGGCGAGGCCTACTCTCCGGCGCTGATGGGAGAGCTGTCAGAGGCGGTGTTTCCTGACAGCGGCCGTGGGCTGCTGATCGTTCAGCGTCTGGCCGTGGCGGTCTGGTGGACGCCGGAGGAGCGGGGCGGCAAGACGGTCTGGTGCCGCTTCGACCTCGATGGCGGAACCACGGAGCGGCCGGATTGATGATCTCCGGGCCGTCGCCGTCTGTTCACTCCCTCGCGGATCGGGAGTGGGTGACGGCCCGGAAACCGGCCGGAGTCTGACCCCTTCGGCCAAGGGGCGCGGCTCCTCGGATCATCCCCCGGGGGCTCCCCTCCCGAAAGAGGGGCCGCGCTTCACAACCTCATACCGAGTCCGGACCACCCCCGCGCCTGGCAGCAACCGGGGTGGTCCGGCAGGGGACACGGCGGTCCCCGGTGCCTGATGGTACCGGGGCCGTCGTGCTGCATCTCGGCCCTGGCTAAAGGAAGTTGACGATCGATGGTGTCCCTTGTCGTGGTGTACCGGATCAGTAGCTGGGAGTGCGCGGGCGTCTGCCCGGGGCGCACTTCCATGGGTGAGGACCGCTCCCTGA